>NZ_JAMYQL010000009.1:0-217575 GCF_040320865.1 Mesorhizobium sp. M0598
TGGGCTCGCAGTTGTTTAAAAGACACCGCCCGAGAACATGCGGTTGTGCGGCAAGGGGCGCGCCCCCTTGGCGCGCGCCGGGATCTCATGGTTCGGCAGACGTTCGAGCAGGAAGCTGGAGCCGTCGCGCCGGTTGAGCGTGATCATGCCTTCGGACGGTTTGTAGAAACCGGTGATGCAATTGAACACAGTGGTCTTGCCGGCGCCGTTCGGACCGATCAGCGCGGTGATCTCGCCGCGCTTGGCCTGGAAGGACAGGTCGCCGATGGCGACGAGACCGCCGAACTTCATCGACAGATGCTCGACCTGGAGGATGGCGTCGGTCACGGAGGGGCTCGCGTTCATCAGCCGTGCCCCTCCTTGGTGAAGGACCCCGACACGGCCCTGCGAACCTTGAGGAAGGCTGTCGGTTCACGGCTGCCGACGAAGCCGCGCGGCTTCCACAGCATGACGATGACCATCGCCATGCCGAACAACAGCATGCGATAGAGTTCCGGGGTGAAGTCGGGGCCGAATATCCGCTTCAGAAAATCGAGTTCACGCAGCGCTTCGGTGCCGCCGATCATCACCAGCGCGGCGACGGCGATACCGACCAGCGAGCCCATGCCGCCGAGCACGACGATGGCGAGGATAATCGCCGATTCCAGGAAGACGAAGGATTCCGGGCTGACGAAGCCTTGCCGTGCGGCGAAGAACGAGCCGGCGAAGCCGCCGAACATGGCGCCCGTGGCAAAGGCGGTGAGCTTGGTGGTGGTGGTGTTGATGCCGAGCGAGCGGCACGCGATCTCGTCCTCGCGCAGCGCTTCCCAGGCGCGGCCGACCGGCATGCGCCTCAGCCTTATTGTGACGAAGGCGGTCAGCAGGCAGAGCCCGAGGATCAGGTAATAGAGGAAGATCTTGTAATAGGCGCCCGATTGGGCAATGCCGAACACCTTGGCGATGTAGTTGGGGTCCGAGACATTGAACGATATCAGGCCGAAGAATGAAACCTTCGGGATGCCGGATATGCCGGCCGAACCGTTGGTCACTTCGCGCCAGTTGATGATCACCAGCCTGATGATCTCGCCGAAGGCGAGCGTCACGATGGCCAGATAGTCGCCGCGCAGGCGCAGCACCGGGAAGCCGAGCATGACGCCCCAGAACGCAGCCATCAGGCCGGCGGCGGGCAGCAGGATCCAGAACGACAGGCCGAAATGCGTGCCGAGCAACGCGTAGGCGTAAGCACCGACGGCGTAGAAAGCGACATAGCCGAGATCGAGCAGGCCGGCGAGGCCGATGACGATGTTCAGTCCCCAGGCCAGCATCACGTAGATCAGGATCTGGATGCCGAAATTGTCGACCCATTTCAGCGAGCCCTGGAAGCCGCCCACCATCGAGCCCGTATAGAGAGCAAGCACCAGCACGACGATGATCGGATAGAGCGCCAGCGCGGTTATGCCGAGCGCCGAAAAATGGGCATGGATGAAGGCACGGAAATAGTAGATCACCCAAGCCAGCGCATAGATGATCGCTAGCGCTCGCACGAAACGTGCATAACCTGCAAGATCCGGCCCCACCAGCCCGTCAAGGGAGCTGGCCAGAAGAATCAGAACGACCGCAATACCGATCGCCGCGAAGAAATATGGTAACCGGAAGAACCGCGTCGCCACACTGTCTGGCAGCAGGCCGGTGGCGACATCGGCGATCTTCTGGTTGGCCATGAAAGGCTGGCCATAGGCGACGTAGAGGAACCGGCCGATCATGGTGGCGATCACCACGGCGGCGAGCAGGCCCCAGCGCTGCACCAGGATCAACTCGTTGGAGATGTTCTGGTCGGTCTTCAGGCCGATGAACAGCACGAACAGGCCAAGCGCGACGGCGCCGGCATAGAGCGCTTCGCGAAAAGCGCGCTGGACCGGGGTGGCGACGACGGTGCTTTCCGGAGACACGGTAACCGCCATGATCTCAGACCTTTTCGACTTCTGGCCGGCCGAGAATGCCGGAAGGCAGGAAGATCAGCACGATCGCCAGGATCGAGAACGCGGCGACATCCTTGTAGTCGATCGAGAAATAAGCCGACCACATGCTCTCGATGAAGCCGATCATCAGCCCGCCGAGCACGGCGCCGGGCAGCGAGCCGATGCCGCCGAGCACCGCGGCGGTGAACGCCTTCACACCGGGCGTAAAACCGTCGGAAAACACCACCACGCCGTAATACATCAGGAACAGCGTGCCGGCGACGGCGGCAAGCGCGGCGCCCATGATGAAGGTGATAGAGATGGTGCGGTCGACGTCGACGCCGAGCAGTGCCGCCATCTTGCGGTCCTGCTCGCAGGCGCGCTGCGCCCGGCCGAGCGAGGTCTTGTTGACCAGATACCAAAACAGCGCCAGCAGGACTATGGTGACCAGGACGATGATGATCTGCTTCAGCGACACGCTGATGCCCGCGATCGAATAAACCTTGGAGACCATCGGCGGGACGGGCTTGTTGCGCGGCCCTTGCGTGACCTGGACGAAATTGGACAGGGCGATCGACATGCCGATGGCGGTGATCAGCGGCGCCAGCCGGAACGAACCGCGCAGCGGCCGGTAAGCCACTTTCTCGATCGTCCAGTTGTAGAGGCCGGTCAAAAGCATCGCCACGATCATCATGATCAGCAGCGCAACGACGATCGGCACCGAATAGAACAACGCACCGAGGATAAGGAAAACGATGAGGGCGGTGAAAGCGCCGACCATGAAGATGTCGCCATGGGCGAAATTGATCATGCCGATGATGCCGTAGACCATCGTGTAGCCGATCGCAATCAACCCATAGATCGATCCCAGCGTCAGCCCATTGATAAGCTGCTGGACAAAATACTGCATGCTGTCGTGGCTCCCCTGGAATGTCGCCCATGCAGACGCATTCCTTTTCGTATTGCCCCTAGTCGTAAAGTTTCGAGCCCGGATTGCAACGTGATTTTTCAATCGCCATGGGTGTTTTCGTCGCACGCCATCGGATTGCCCGTT
Organism: Mesorhizobium sp. M0598; assembly: GCF_040320865.1. Taxonomy (NCBI): domain Bacteria; kingdom Pseudomonadati; phylum Pseudomonadota; class Alphaproteobacteria; order Hyphomicrobiales; family Phyllobacteriaceae; genus Mesorhizobium; species Mesorhizobium sp. M0598. Next base: position 2,992 of record NZ_JAMYQL010000009.1, read on the forward strand.
TTTTCCTATCCGGCCCCTGGACCATCGCGGACCCTACCATTGGCCTAACGCAATGTCTTTGACGATTCAATCGCAGCATGCGCTCCATTTCGAAGAAATCGCCGTCAAAATAAGTTGATGAGCGGGATCGTTGCGCCGTCGAAGGCAATCCGTTTGCGCTCTCTTTCTTCCCCTGCGTCAGCGTTTTCTCTATTTGACGACGAAGCCGTGCGCGAACGGGTCGCGGTCGTCGATGAAGATCGTGTTCAATCCGGTCATCCGCGCCCACCCGCCGATCGACGGAATGATTGCCGGCTTGCCGGCGACGGTGACCTCTTCCTCGACCCTGCCCTTGAACAGCGAACCGATGATCGATTCATGGACGAAGTCGTCGCCGATCCCAAGCTTGCCCTTGGCGTGAAGCTGCGCCATACGCGCCGAGGTGCCGGTGCCGCAGGGCGACCGGTCGATTGCCTTGTCGCCGTAGAAGACGGCGTTGCGGGCATCGGCTTGCGGGTTGGTCGGCGCCCCGGTCCACAATATGTGCGACAGCTTGTCGATGCCGGGATTCTCCGGGTGGACGAAGGAATATTTCTCGTTGAGCCGCTGCCGCACCACCGGGCTCCAGGCGATCAGTTCGCCGGCCGAATGGTCGGCCATGTCGCGATAGTTCTTTTGCGGTTCGACGATGGCGTAGAAATTGCCGCCATAGGCGACATCGACGCTGATCTCGCCGAGCCCGGGGCATTCGACCGTCAGTGCCTCGGCATAGAGGAAGGAAGGCACATTGGTGATGCGCACCTCCTCGACATAGTCGCCGACTTGGCTGTACTCCGCCACGACCACGCCCGCCGGCGTATCCAGCCTGAGCACGCCCGGTGTCTTCGGCTTGATCAGCCCATGCTCGACGGCAAAAGTTACCGTGCCGATGGTGCCGTGGCCGCACATCGGCAAGCAGCCCGAGGTTTCGATGAACAGGATGGCGATGTCGCAATCTTCACGCGTCGGCGGATAGAGGATCGAGCCGGACATCACGTCATGGCCGCGCGGCTCGAACATCAGCCCGGTGCGGATCCAGTCATATTCGGCCAGGAAATGCGCTCGCCGCTCCATCATCGTTGAGCCCTTGAGCAAAGGCCCACCGCCGGCGACCAGCCGCACCGGATTGCCGCAGGTGTGGCCGTCTATGCAGAAGAAGGAATTCTTGGCCATGCCGGCTCCCAACTGAATGTCTTCGAACTCAAAACCGTTGCGGGCTGAACGGGCCGAGATCGAGCGATGGATTCTGCCCGAGAACGAGCTCGCGGATCAAGCGCCCGGTCGCCGCAGCCTGGGTCAGGCCGAGGTGACCGTGGCCGAAACCATACACCACCGACGGCGTTTGTTGCGACCGCCCGATCACCGGCAGCGAATCCGGCAGCGACGGCCGGAACCCCATCCATTCGCGGCCATCGGCAGGATCCAGTCCCGGCAGGAATTTCTGCGCCTTTTCGAGCAGCGCTTTCGAGCGCGCATAATTGGGCGGCCTCTCAAGGCCGCCGAGTTCGACCGCGCCGCCGACGCGCAGGCCCGTCTCGAGCGGCGTGATGACGAAGCCATGCCCGGAGAAGATCAATTGCCGCTTTACGTCGAAGGCAGTCTTCGGCAACGTCGTGTTGTAGCCACGCTCGGTCTCCAGCGGGATTCCGTCGCCGAGATGTCTCGCCAGCAGATGCGACCAGGCCCCGGCAGCGATGACGACGTGCTTCGCCCGTCGCCGCGTGCCGTCGGCCGTGGTCAGGATCGCGCCGTCCTGTCCCGCCTTGACACGCTCGATCCGGGCCCTTTCGAACCCGGCGCCCAACCTCTCGGCATAGGCCCACAAGGCCTTTCCAAGCAGCTTGGGATCGGCAACGGTTTTCCACCCCGGCACGAACGTTCCCTTGACGAAGCGCGGCGACAGACCGGGCTGCAGGGCTGTGAGAGCGCTCCCCTCGACATGGCTGAAGCCGATGCCGAAGCGCTGCCTTGCCGCCCAGCCGGTCAGCGAGGCCTTGAACTCGGCCTCGCTGTCGTAGAGTTCGAGCGAGCCGTCCTCATGCAGCATCGGCCGTGTGCCGGAACGATCCAGCAAGCCCATCCATTCCGCCTCGGCGAGCTTCATCATCCCGGCCTGCGCGGCAAGGCCGGCTTCATAGCGGTCGCTTCGGCCGGCGCGCCAGAAGCGGACCAGCCAAGGCAGCAGCTTCGGCAGATATGCGGGTGGGATGCTGAGCGGGCCGAGCGGGTCGGCGAGCCATTTCGGCAACTGCTTGATCATGCCCTTGTGGGCGAGCGGCAGCACATCGGAGAAGGCAAAGGCAGCGGCATTGCCGGAGCTGGTTTCCTCACAGATCCCCGTCCGATCGAAGATCGTGACATTTTGGCCCGCCTCTGCCAGAAAGGCGGCGGCGCAGATGCCGATGATGCCGCCACCAATGATGGCGACATCGAGCGTAGCATTATCATTCATTGCCTTGCGCCGCGCTGCACATCTGCAAATGCCTTCAAAGTGACTGGATCAGAATGTCGGCAGCTCTGGCCGCACCGCCAGCGCATCCCTGACGATCTTTTCGACTGCCTTGCGCCGCTCGCCCGACAATGGCTGGCGCGGCATGCGCACGCGGTCGTTGGTGTTGATCGCCAACACTTCGGCGAGCTTGATGTTCTGCACCAGATAGGTCGAGACGTCGAGGTCGAGCAGCGGCCGGAACCAGCGGTAGATCTTCAACGCCTCCTCGCGGCGGCCCTGTCTCATCAGCTGGTAGATGGCGACGGTCTCGCGCGGGAACGCGGTGACCAGGCCCGCCACCCAGCCGATGGCGCCGACCGACAGCGCCTCGAAGGCGAGATTGTCTACGCCGGTGAACAGGTCGTAGCGGTCGCCGAGGCGGTTGATGATCTCGGTCGAGCGGCGGATGTCGTCGGAGGACTCTTTTATGGCGACGAAGCGTTGGTCCTTCGCCAACTCCTCCATCTGGTCGACGGTGACGTCGACGCGGTAGGCAAGCCGGTTGGAGTAGATCATCACCGGCAGGTCGCCGGCCGCGGCGACGGCGCTGAGTGCCGCGACCGTCTCCTCGGCATTGGTATGGTAGATCGGGCTCGGCACCACCATCAAACCATTGGCGCCTTCCTTGGCGGCGCGGCGCGCGATCGCCGCCGCCTCGCGTGTACCGGCCTCGTTGACCGTCAACAGCACCGGTTTGTTGCCGGCGATCTTCTGCGCGGTCTTCAGCACCGCGATCTTCTCGTCGTGCGACAGCATCGGGCCTTCGCCGAGCGACCCGCAGACGATGATGCCGTCACAGCCGGCCTCCATCTGCAGCGCAAAGCAGCGCTCCATCTCGGCATGGTCGAGGCCGTCGTCCTCGGTGAATTTGGTCGTAACGGCGGGGAAGACTCCGGCCCACATGTCGATCGCTCCATCTGATATATCAGTCGTATATTTCTTAAGAAGCCGGCTGTCAACGTTGAATCTGATATGATATATCAATAATATATCAGGAGATGTCACATTGGTATATGACAGACCTGGCTCCGAGCCGGCGACCGCGAAGGCCTACCGCAGGCTCGAGCATATGATCGTAACTCTCGAACTGGCGCCGGCGAGCTTCATCACCGAGGGGGCGCTGATCGACAGGCTCGGCCTCGGCCGCACCCCGGTGCGCGAAGCGATCCAGCGGCTGGCCTGGGAGGGGCTGCTCGAGGTCCGGCCGCGTGCCGGCATTGCCATTGCCCCGCTTCACCCTGGCGACTGGCTGCGTGTCCTCGACGCCCGCCGTGGCGTCGAGGTGGTGCTTGCCCGCTCGGCCGCCCGCTTCGTCACCCGCGAGGCCGCCGACCTGTTTCATGACGCAGCGTTGGCCATGCAGAAAGCGGTGATTTCGGAAAATGTGTTCTACTTCATCCAGGCCGACAAGGCGCTCGACGAGGCGCTGGCGCTGGCTGCCGACAACCCGTTCGCCGCGCGCCTGGCGGCACCCTTGCAAACCCACAGCCGTCGCTTCTGGTTCCGCTACAAGGCCGATACCGGATTGGCCGAATCCGCCGAGCACCATGTCGCGCTGATCCGCTCGATCCTCGCCAGCGACGAAGAGGCCGCGGCCAAGGACGCCAAGCGGCTGATGGCGCTTTTGCGCGGCCATGCCGAGGCGGCTGCTACGCGCTGAGCCTGCCATTTCGTCATGCGCCCTGGCCAGGCAGGGGCATCACGTTTTCCCAATTGTCGCCGGCCGCGACGATGCAGCTTCTGCCGGCGATATCGGTGACGACGATGGTCCAGGTTCCGGTCTCGGCGACAAAGACTTCCATGACCGCCTCATGACCGATCAGCCCCAAAGCAAACTGCCTTTCCTGGAACTTCTCGCTCAAATGGGCGACGAGCTCGCCATGTTCAACGCAGTATTGATATTGCGCGCCTGCGGTGTTCGTACCCACCGCCAATGCGCCAGCAAGAACCAGGGTTTTCACCCATCTCATCAGCGATTTGCGTGCCATAGGGCACCTCCTTTGCCATCACGTTCCGGCAAAGGAGGGGTTTGACGGCCTCATTTTGCCGGAGCGATCCAGGCCGGTTCCGACGTCATCATCATCGCGTCGTTCCTTTCTGTGTTCCGGTCTGCCATTGGTGGGAACGATTCCAGATGTTCCCATTATGTTCTCGATATATGGTATCGGCAATGGAAAAGCGCAAGCAGGCGCCCAAGCGGGCGCCTGCAGATCCGTTTTACGGTTGTCGCCGAAAGAATGGGCCACAGGCCGCGCGGCCATGCCGAGGCGCGCAGACCCGTGATAAATCGTTCAGGTGCCTGGCAGCGCCGCTGTCGTCATCGCGCTCTCCCAGCCTTCGCCGACTGAAATCACGCAGCTTTGACCTTTTGTGTCGCTGGCGAGGATGGTCCATGTGCCCTTGTCGGAAACGAAGACTTCAAGCACCACATTCGGATTGACGACGCCGACCGCGCTCGGGTTTTCATGAAACTTTTCACCGAGCGCCTTGACCATATCGGCGCGTGCCGCACATTGCTCGGCAGCCATTGCCGGGACGGCGGAAAGGGCCATCGCAGCGCAAGCTATAGTCGCCATGAGACGTGTCATCTGACACCTCCTTTGCGCCGGACATATCCCCCGGAGCCGTCACCAGCGCCGTTGGTTGATCTGCCAGCATCTCCTTCGCGGCAGGACTGCAACCTAAGAAGATTGCTGCCTTCTTGGTTCCATCACATTAACGTTCAAACGAAAAGGCCCGGGTCCGAGCCCAGGCCTCGTTCAGTGTTTGCGATCTGGATCAGTTCATCGTCGGGGTGACGAATTCGGCGCCGTCTATGACGCCGGCCCGCGCGCCCGCAGCCGAAGGCGAGGACGCGCTGACAGGAAACCGTTCGGTCAGTTCATCGTCGGGATGACGAACTCGGCACCATCCTTCACGCCGGACGGCCAGCGCGACGTTACCGTCTTGGTCTTGGTGTAGAAGCGGAACGCGTCCGGCCCGTGCTGGTTGAGGTCGCCGAAGGAGGACGCCTTCCAGCCGCCAAAGGTGTAGTAGGCGATCGGCACCGGGATCGGCACGTTGATGCCGACCATGCCGACCTGAACCCGCGAGGCGAAGTCGCGCGCCGCGTCGCCGTCGCGGGTGAAGATGGCGACGCCATTGCCCATCTCGTGCTCGTTGGCGAGCTTGATGGCGTTCTCGTAGGTCGGTGCGCGCACCACCGACAGCACCGGCCCAAAGATCTCTTCCTTGTAGATGCGCATGTCGGCGGTCACATTGTCGAACAGGCAGCCGCCCATATAGTAGCCGTTCTCGTAGCCCTGCATGGAAAAGCCGCGACCGTCGACGACCAGCTTGGCGCCTTCCTTGACGCCGGTGTCGACATAGGACTTGACCCTCTCCAGCGCCTGCGCCGTCACCAGCGGGCCGAAATCGGCGGAAGAATCCGTCGACGGACCGACCTTCAGGCTCTCGACGCGCGGCACCAGTCTTTCCATCAGCCGGTTGGCGGTGTCGTTGCCGACCGGGACGGCGACCGAGATCGCCATGCAGCGCTCGCCGGCCGAGCCGTAGCCGGCGCCGATCAGCGCGTCGACGGTCTGGTCCATGTCGGCATCCGGCATGATGATCATGTGGTTCTTGGCGCCGCCGAAGCACTGCACGCGCTTGCCGGCCGCGCAGCCGCGCGAATAGATGTAGTGGGCGATCGGTGTCGAGCCTACGAAACCGATGGCCTTGATGTCGGGATCGTCGAGGATGGCGTCGACCACTTCCTTGTCGCCGTTGACGACATTAAGGATGCCCGCCGGCAGACCGGCCTCGATGAACAGTTCGGCAATCCGCATCGGCACGCCCGGATCGCGCTCCGACGGCTTGAGGATGTAGGCATTGCCGCAGGCGATGGCCGGCGCGATCTTCCACAACGGGATCATCGCCGGAAAATTGAACGGCGTGATGCCGGCGACGACGCCGAGCGGCTGGCGCATCGAATAGACGTCGATGCCGGGGCCGGCGCCATCGGTGAACTCGCCCTTCATCATATGCGGCGCACCGATGCAGACCTCGACCACTTCGAGGCCGCGCTGGATGTCGCCCTTGGCGTCGGCGATGGTCTTGCCGTGTTCGCGCGCCAATATCTCGGCCAGCGCGTCATACTCCTTGGCGACCAGCTCGAGGAACCGCATCAGGACGCGTACGCGTCGCTGCGGATTGGTCGCCGCCCAGCCGGGCTGTGCGGCCTTGGCGTTTTCGACCGCCGCGCGCAATTCCGCCTGCGAAGCCAGCGCCACCGTGCCGCGCACCGTGCCGTCCATCGGCTGCATGACGTCCTGCTTGCGGCCGCTGGTTCCGGCGACGCGCTTGCCGCCGATGAAATGACCGTATTCGATCATGGTCTCTCTCCCTGGTTCGTGATGAGGCATTGTCCGCCTTTGCGGGAGCGATGGCAACGCGAGCGAAAACGCAACCGTTGTGCGGAGAATAGATAGCGGTTGACGGCAGAGCATCAATTCTCGCAAATAGGAAGAATGCAGGTCCCCAGCAGCAAGGATTGAGATTGAGTTCCTTCACCGCCCCCCTCTGTCCTGCCGGACATCTCCCCCTCAAGGGGGGAGATTGGCTGTCACGCCCGCCTTCGGAAATCTTCACCGCGGCAAGAAAGACGCCTGCGGCGAAACTGCCAATCTCCCCCCTTGAGGGGGAGATGTCCGGCAGGACAGAGGGGGGCGCGAAGGAACGCGGTTTTGATCGTTATCGCCAGGACCACCCTCATGAACTGGGATGATGCCCGTATCTTCCTTGCCGTAGCGCGGGCCGGCCAGATCCTCGGCGCCGCCAGGCGGCTGGAGCTTAATCACGCGACCGTCTCGCGCCGCATTGCCGCCCTCGAGGACGCGCTCAGGACAAAACTGTTTCGCCGGCTTACCACCGGCAGCGAGCTGACGCCGGCGGGCGAGCGTTTCCTCGAGATTGCCGAACGCATGGAGGGCGACATGATCGCCGCGCGCTCGACCGTTTCAGGCGAAGGCGACGACGTCTCGGGCACTGTGCGCATCGGCGCGCCGGACGGCTTTGGCGTCGCCTTCCTGGCCAGGCGCCTCGGCGCGCTGACCGCTCTGCACCGTGAGCTCACCATCCAGCTGGTGCCGGTGCCACGCTCCTTCTCTTTGTCCCGGCGCGAGGCCGACATTGCCATCACCGTCGAACGGCCGACGGAAGGCCGCCTGGTGGCGGGAAAGCTGGTCGACTACACGCTCGGCCTGTTCGCGTCGCGGGCCTATGCCGACACGCAGGGGCTGCCCGGAACCGCCGCCGAGCTAGGCCAGCACACGCTGATCGGCTACGTGCCGGACCTGATCGTCAGTCGCTCGCTCGATTACGCGGCCGAATTCAGCGCCGACTGGCGCACCAGCTTCGCCATTTCCTCGGCGCTCGGCCAAGCCGAAGCAGTGCGTTCCGGCGCCGGCATCGGCATCCTGCACACCTTCGTTGCCCGCTCGATGCCGGAGCTGGTGCCTCTCGATATCGTTGCGCCCATCCGCCGCGCCTACTGGCTGGTCTACCACGAATCGGTCAGGCCGCTGCGCCGCGTCCAGGTCGTCGCGAGCTTCATTACCAAGGCCGTCGAACGGGACAGGGGTTTGTTCGCGTGAGCCTGCCGGCCGCTGGCTGTCTTAGCTGGTGGGCGTCTTACTTGGCGTACCGTCCGGGCCCGAGATCGCCGACGTCGATGTCGGGCACCCGGCTGGAGATGATGTCGGCCAGAACTTTGGCCGAGCCGCAGGCCATGGTCCAGCCGAGTGTGCCATGGCCGGTGTTGAGATAGAGATTGGAGAAATCGGTGCGGCCGATCAGCGGCGGCCCGTCCGGTGTCATCGGCCGCAGTCCGCACCAGAAGGTCGCCGATCGCATGTCGCCGCTGCCCGGAAACAGGTCGCCGACCGAATGTTCGAGCGTGCGCCGCCGCGATTCGTGCAGCCGCAGGTCGAAGCCGGAAATCTCCGCCGTGCCGCCGACCCGGATACGGTCGCCGAGCCGGGTGATCGCTACTTTGTAGCTCTCGTCCATCACGGTCGAGACCGGTGCGGCGGCGGCGTCCTTGATCGGCAGGGTGATCGAATAGCCCTTGACCGGGTAGACCGGGATGGGCCGCTTCAGCATGCGCATGAACCGTGCCGAATAGCTGCCCATCGCCATCACATAGGCATCAGCGACCATCCAGCCCTTGCTGGTGCTGACGTTGGTGATGCGATCGCGCTTCTTGACGACGCGCCGTATCTCCGTGTCGTATTCGAAGGTGACGCCGCGTGCCGCGCAAAGCTCGGCAAGCCTGTCGGTGAACATCTTGCAGTCGCCGGTTTCGTCGCCGGGCAACCGCAGGCCACCGACGAATTTTTCGCGCACGCCGGCCAGTCCAGGCTCGGCCGCAATGCAGCCGTCGGGGTCGAGGACCTCGTAGGGGACGCCATAGGCCTTCAGCACCTCGACATCGCCGCCGACGCCGTCGAGCTGCTTTTGCGTTCGGAAGAGCTGCAGCGTGCCCTTGGCGCGCTCGTCATAGGCGATGCCGGTCGCCTCGCGCAGAGCCTTCAGCGTGTCGCGGCTGTACTCGGCCAGCGGCACCATGCGCGCCTTGTTCAGCGCGTAGCGTTCAGCCGTGCAATTGCGCAGCATCTTGACCAGCCATATCCACATATGCGGATCGAGGGCCGGTCGCACCACCAGTGGACCGTGCTTCATCAAAAGCCATTTGATGGCCTTCAGCGGAACGCCGGGCCCGGCCCAGGGCGAGGCATAGCCGGGCGAGATCTCGCCGGCATTGGCAAAGCTGGTTTCCAGCGCCGGGCCTTTCTGGCGATCGATCACCGTCACCTGATGACCGGCCTCGGCAAGAAAATAGGCGGTGGTGACCCCGATCACGCCGCCGCCCAGCACGAAGATCTTCATCGTTTGGTTCTCCGCGGCGGCATCTCGTCGGGATTCGAGACCGGGATCATCGCCGCCTCATGTCTGCCGGATTCTGTGGCGTCAGCCAAGTGCCGATGCTTAGGGAAAAGACATGCGTGAGGACAACAACCTTGCGTCCTAGCCACTCACATAGCGCCGGTGGAAACGGTGGCCGAGACTGGTCAAGACCTCATAGCCGATGGTGCCGGCTTGGCCGGCTACCTGGTCCACCGTCTGCGACGACGGTCCGATGAGTTCGACGAGGTCGCCGGCCTTCAGCCTGCCGGGCGGCAATGCGGAAATGTCGAGGATGATCGAATCCATCGAAACCCGGCCGACGAAGGGCAGCCGCACATTTTCGAGCCAGGCGGAGGAAGCGGCGCGTCGATGCCAGCCATCGCCATAGCCGAGCGAAATCGTCGCCGCGGCAAGCGGAGCCTTGGTGTGGAAAGTGTGACCGTAGCCGACACCGGCGCCGGCCTCCAATATCCGCGTCTGGATGACCTTGGCTTGCAATCGCACCACCGGCAGCATCGGATTGTCCTTCGCCGGCATCGGATTGACGCCATAGAGAGCGGCACCCGGACGAACGAGGTCGTAGTGATAGCGCTGCCCGAGAAAAATGCCTGATGAATTGGCAAGGGAAGCCGGCGCTTCCGGCAGCATCCGGCGCAGCCGTTCGAATTCCAGCCGCTGCCGCTCGTTGGCCGGCTGCTCGGGTTCATCGGCGCAGGCGAGATGGCTCATCACGAACGTCAGTTCGACACCGTCGAAAGCCTGCGGATCCTGCGCGACTGCCTTCACCTCGGATGGCGTCATGCCGAGCCGCGACATGCCGCTGTCGACCTGGAGTGCGGCCGGCAACCTACGGCCCACCCGCCCGGCCATCTCGCGCCATGCCGCGAGTTGGCTGGCGCTGTTGAGTACGGTGCAAAGCCCTGCCGCAACCGCTTCCCTTTCCGCACCCGGCGGAATGCCGTTCAGCACATAAATGGCCGGGTCTGAGCCGAGCGCCTTGCGCAGCAAGATGCCGCCGGCCAAATGCGCAACAAAGAAAGTATTACAGCCCTCACCCATCAGCGCCGCCGCCACCGGCGCCGCGCCAATCCCATAGCCGTCGGCCTTGACCACTCCAGCACAGCCGACGCCGCCCAGCCGCGCCTTCAGCCGCCGGTAGTTCTCACGGACGGCGCCGAGATCGATGGTCAGGATCGCCCCTGCCGCGGCTTCGCTGATCGGTTCGCCCAGGGTGACGGTCGGCGGAAGAGATTTGCTGGAGATGTCGTTCATGCCACCTGTTTTAACGGAAGGCCGGCGGCTACGCCACCAGGTGCCGGAACGCCGCCACCACGTCTTCGTAGACCTTGCGCTTGAACGGCACGATCAGGCCCGGCAATTCCAGCATCGGCCGCCACGCCCACCGGTCGAACTCGGCCTTGTGGCCACCCGGCGGCGGATTGATCGCGATCTCGGTTTCGTCACCGTGGAAACGGAAGGCAAACCATTTCTGCGTCTGGCCGCGATATCGTCCCTTGAAGGCGACGCCGACCAGATGCGCCGGCAGGTCGTATTTGATCCAGTGCGGCGCCTCGGCCAGCAGCGACACCGAGCGCATGCCGGTCTCTTCGTAAAGTTCACGCGCCGCCGCGGGCAGCGGCTCCTCGCCATCATCGATGCCGCCCTGCGGCATCTGCCAGAGCTGCGTCGTTCCAGCGAATTCGCTGTCCGGCTCGGCAATACGACGGCCGACCCAGACCAGGCCGGCCTCATTGAGGACCATCACCCCTACGCAGGGCCGGTAGGGCAGCGTCTCGGGCTCAACGAGCTTGTTCTTTGCCATCTCAGCCTTTTTCCGGATCTATGGCCACCGCCGAAACCGGCACGATCTCGATGCCACGCTTCTTGGCCTCGGTCACCCAGGAAGACACGGTATCCACCGTCAGGTCGAAAGCCGAGCCGATGCCGACGGCAAACCCTTTCGCCCGTGCCGTCGCTTCCAGCCCATCCAGTTTCTTCAATATGGCGCCGCGGTCCTGCACCGCATCGATCGCCGTATCGCCGCCGACGAACGGCACGCCGTCCTTCAGCGCCAGTTCGGGTGCCAGGCTGCGCGCCGACGAACCGTCGTCGACATAGGCCAGACCACGCTTGCCAAGCTCGGCCATCAACGGCCCCATCGCCGTCGCGTCGGCCGAAAAGCGGGCGCCCATATAGTTCATGACGCCGGTGTAGTTGGTCGTTCGCGACAGCGCCCAGCGTAAATTCTTCAAATTCTCGTCCGGCGTTGCAGCCACGGTCAGCGTGTTACGGCCGGGATTGACGTTCGGATAGTCGAACGGCTCAAGCGGTACCTGCATGATGACCTCATGGCCGCTCTGCCGTGCCACCTGCATCCAGCGGCCGATGCTGTTGCCTTGCGGCGCGAAGGCCAGCGTCACTTCCGCCGGCAGCTTGGCTATGGCTGCCTGCGTGCCGGTCTGCGACACGGCAAGCCCGCCGATGACGAGCGCGACGCGTGCACCGCGAGCCCCGGACCACGGCCGCGCATAGACATCGAACGGGCGCCTGCCGTCGGCGGCGCGGATCGGCAACGGACCGGTTTCGCTGGCCTCGACCAGCGCCTTGTCGGGAATGTGCGCGATCCTGAGGTTCTGGCCGATCGTCGAAGGGTCGCGAATGACTATGGCCGCCTCGGGTGGAGCGTCGCCCCCCTCGGTCTGGACATGGATGATCTGCGGACCGCCCGTCTTCGGCCCGCTTATGTTGGCCCCGCTTGCGTTGCCTGGCGCAGCCATTTCGGGCGTCGCCTTGGCGGGCGCGGCGGCGGTATCCGCCGCCGGCGTCTTCGGCGTCAAAACGGCTACTTCTTGCAGCTTCCGGAACGGCTTGTCTCGCAAGGCGATCGCGCTGGAGACGCCGACCACGGACAGCACGACAAGCGCGGCCGCGACCGCACCGGCGCTGATCCCGCTGCCTGAGCGCGGCAGCCGGATCGCCTGTCCGAGAGGTCGTTCTATGTCCTTGCCGATATCAGCCAAGCCCGCACCCCCCGGCGCGCATCCCCGAAGTAAACCTTCTCCGGAGGCGCAAAATCCAAAATGTCGGCGCGTCCCCTTGCTTCACTGGACGCGCAGCATGCCGGCCGCGGCCCCCGAATCAAACTGCCGGAGCCTCGCGGCCCCGGCAGCATCGCATCGCTTCGCTCAGGCAGCCAGACCTGTTTGGCCCGGCTTGCCCGCCCTTACTGGTTCAACACGGCCTTTTGCGGATTCGGCGGGAACGCCGGATCCGTCTTCTGGCCGCGCAGCAGCTGCTCGGCATAGATGAGCTGCAAATCGTCCTTCGGTTCCGGCGGCACATAGGCTGCCGAACCCGAACCGGTCGTGCTTTCGTCGGCGCCCTTGATATGGCCCTTGAGGTCCGATTCGCCGCGCGTCAGGTCCCTGCCCTGCAGTTCGGCCGGCAGCGGCTGGTCGACCTTGATGTCGGGCGTGATGCCCTTGCCCTGGATCGACTTGCCGGACGGCGTGTAATAGAGCGCCGTCGTCAGCCGCAGCGCCCCGTTCTCGCCAAGCGGGATGATGGTCTGCACCGAACCCTTGCCGAAGGATTGCGTGCCGACCACCGTGGCGCGGCGCAGATCCTGCAGCGCGCCGGCGACGATTTCCGAGGCACTGGCCGAGCCGCCATTGACGAGCACGATCAGCGGCTTGCCGCCGATGTCGTCGCCGGCCCGCGCGTCGAAGCGGGTGACGTCCTTCGGGTCGCGGCCGCGCGTCGAGACGATCTCGCCACGGTCGAGGAAGGCATCCGACACGCTCACCGCCTGGTCGAGCAAACCGCCCGGATTGAGGCGCAGGTCGAGCACGTAGCCCTTGAGCTTGTCGTTCGGCACCTGCTTCTTGATGGTGTCGATGGCATTCTCGAGGTCGTCATAGGTTTTTTCGGTAAAGGAGGTGATCTTCATGTAGCCGATGTCGTTTTCGACCCGGAACTTGACCGCCTTGACCTTGATGATGTCGCGCACGACGGTCAGTTCGATCGGCTTGTCTGCGCCCTGGCGCAGGATGGTGAGCTTGATCGGCGTATTGACCAGCCCGCGCATCTTCTCGACGGCGTCGTTGAGCGTCAGACCGCGGACCTCCTCGCCGTCGATCTTGGCGATATAGTCGCCGGCGAGCACGCCTGCCTTGGCGGCCGGCGTATCGTCGATCGGCGTGATCACCTTGACCAGGTCGTTCTCCATGGTGACCTCGATGCCGAGGCCGCCGAATTCGCCCTTGGTCTGCACGCGCATGTCCTGCGCTTCTTCGGCATTCATGTAGGAGGAGTGCGGGTCGAGCGACGACAGCATGCCGTTGATGGCATTTTCAACCAGCGACTTGTCGTCGGGCGGCGTCACATAATTCGCCCGTACCCGTTCGAAGATATCGCCGAAGATCGCCAGTTGCTTATAGGTCTCGGAGCCCGCAGCCTTCGCTGTCGAGCCGGGCGCGCCATAGACCAGGCTCATCGCCGATGCACCCATCAGCGCACCGGCAAACAGAAGCGACAGTTTCCGCATCATTCACGTCCTTCCAGAAAAACGGTCCGCCCACCATGGGGCCGGATCGACGGGTTTTCCATCCTTGCGGAACTCGACATAGAGCTCCGGCGTGGCATTTCCATTCTTCGATGCCGAGGTGCTCGCCACCCGGGCCTCTCCCATCGCGCCGACCGGCTCACCTGCGAGCACCGACTGGCCAGACGCGACGCTGATTCTGCTCATCCCCGCCAGGACGACATGATAGCCGTCACCCGCATTCAGGATCAAGAGTTGACCGTAAGAGCGGAAAGGCCCCGCATAAAGCACATTTCCATCCGCCGGCGCTGTGACGATGGCTCCCGATTGTGTCGCAACCATGTCACCGAGCATCACCGCGCCGTTACCGTCGTCGGCCCCGAAGCGCCGCTTGATCCTGCCGGTGACCGGCAGCGCGATCTGCCCTTGAAGCGCGGAAAACGGCGCGGCAGCGGTGAGCCTGTTGCTCTCCGGCACCGGCAGCGAGGCCAATTCCGTCGGAGCCGGGGTTGATGCCGGGCCCCTGTCGGCGTCGGCCGTCTTTTGCTCGGCTGCCTTGGCCGCATCCGCCGCCTTGCGGGCCCTGTCGGCCTCGAGCGATGTGATCAGCTCTTTCAGGCTGCCGGCCTTGGCCGCCAGTGTCGCGGACCGCTGCTTTTCGGCGGCCAGCGCGGTTTGCGTATCGGCGGCGAGCTTCTGCTTGGCTTCGAGCAGCATGCCGAGCCGCTTTTTTTCCGCCGCCTGCTCGCCGACAGCTGCCGTCAGCCGCGCCCGCTCGGCCTCGATCGAGGCCGTCACCCGCGACTGCTCCTTGAGATCGGCCAGCAACATGTCGGTCTGCTGGCGCAGTTCCGGCACCACGGCACCGAGCAGGATGGCGCTGCGCACCGACGACAATGCGTCCTCCGGCTTGACCAGGATCGCCGGCGGCGGGTTGAGCCCCATGCGCTGCAGCGCGCCGAGCACTTCGGCCAGAACGTCGCGTCTGGCGGCCAGTGAGGCGCGGATCTTCTGCCCCTGCGCCTTCAGCCCTTCCAGCTTGCCGCCAATGTCCTCGATGTCCTGGCCGAGCTTCTGCTCGGTCATCGCCGACTGGATCAGCGCCGCGGTGATCGAGGCGTGGTCCTTCTTGACAGCCGCTATGTCGGCGGCGAGCTTGGCCAGCCGCTCGGACGACAGCGTGATCTCTTTCGATACTTTTTCGTATTCGGCGCGGCTCTGGTCCGGGTCGGGCGCCAGGTCGAGCGTGTTCTCGGCCCGCGCGACGCCGAGCGAAAGCGCGATCGTCGCCACGGCGATGCCGCAGCGCACGCGCCGGGAGCCCGTTCGTGATTTCCAGTCTTCAGACATTGAAGCCCAACTCTATGCGCGGCTTCGTTAACGAACCATCAACCATGTTCGAGCCGGCCGCCATCCGCAAACCCCATGAGCCCAAACTGTCGATGAGCATTGGGGCAAAAATCCGGGCGGCTGGCATCAATTCGCCGACGGAGCCGACTTCATGAACGATGGTAGGGGTGGCCGGAAAGGATCGTGGCCGCCCGGTAAAGCTGCTCGCCCAGCATCACGCGGACCAGCTGATGCGGCCAGGTCAGCGCGCCGAGCGACACCGTCAGATCAGCCAGGTCGCGCAGTGACTGGTCATGGCCGTCGGCGCCGCCAATGGCGATCACCAGCGCCTTGCGCCCGCCATCGCGCAGCGAACCGATGCGGCCGGCGAAATCCTCGGAGGAAAGGTTCTTGCCGCGCTCATCCAGCAGCATCAGCGCCGTGCCCGGTTGCAAGTGCGTCTGCAGCTTCTGGCCTTCCTCGCGCCGGCGCTCATTGGCCGTCTGCGCGCGACCTTCCGCAATCTCGACGATCCCGGCGAATTCGAGGCCTACGGCAGGACCGCTCCTGGCAAAACGCTCGAAATAGCGGTCGGCCAACTGCTTCTCGGGGCCGGCTTTCATTCGGCCCACGGCATGAACCGTAATCTTCATCCCTGCCTCGAAGAGCCGCTGATGCATGTCGGACAACGACATACATCAAGACGAATACGGCTCAGTGGAGGGTCTCCTCCTCGAGATCGGGCGCCTGCCACATCTTTTCGAGATTGTAGAAGTCGCGGACCTCGGGACGGAAGACATGGACGATGATGTCGCCCGAATCGATCAGGACCCAGTCGGCGCCAGCCAGCCCCTCGACGCGCGCTGTGCCGAGCCCGGCATCCTTCAGCGCCTTGAGGAGATGATCGGCAACAGCCGAGACATGACGGTGCGATCGGCCCGACGCGACGACCATGTAGTCGCCGAGGCTCGATTTCCCCTGAATGTCGATTGAGACGATGTTTTCGGCCTTGGAGTCTTCCAGACTGGCAAGGACTGTCTTGATGGCGCGGGACACGGCGTCGTTTACGCTGATCCCGGCCGGCGAAGGCACGATGTCGGCCTTCTTCCGCAGTGCTGTTCTCAGTGTATTTCCTTTCGCAGCAAGAACAACCAAATCACCTCTGAAATCAGGTGACACTGCTTAGATAGGCAGAGTTAGGTTGCAGTTTCAAGACACCGCTCGCAAGCAGGCGCCCGGCAGCCGCCGAATATCCGGCTTTTCGGGCCAGAAAATCGGAACCGCCTCGCCCCGCAGCGGTTATCGGCTCATCCACGAACCGGAATCCCGACATGCCGATCGATCCCCAGAACGCCCTCCTCACCGTGCAATCCGGCCTGGCGCAACTCAGCACGCTGATCGTCTCCTACTCGCTTTCGGCGGTCGGCGCCGTCATCCTGCTGGTCGTCGGCTACATCGTCGCCGGCCTCGCCGAGCGTTCGATCTATGCCGGCCTCGGCCATATCAGCGGCTTCGACGAAACGCTCCGCCATTTCTTCTCGCAGGTCGTCCGCTACGCCATCCTGGGACTGGTCGTGATCATGGTTCTCGGCCAGTTCGGCGTGCAGACGGCTTCGATCATTGCCGCTATCGGTGCCGCCGGCCTGGCCATCGGCCTGGCGCTGCAAGGCACGCTGCAGAACATTGCCGCCGGCATCATGCTCCTGGCGCTGCGGCCGTTCCGCATCGGCGAATATGTCGAAGTCGGCGCGATATCCGGCACCGTCGAGGAGATCGGGCTGTTTGCCACAACGCTGAGGACGGTCGAAGGCGTCTACGTGCTTGCACCCAACTCGACCCTGTGGAACCAGCCGGTCCGCAACTTCACCCGCAACGGTGTGCGCCGCGGCGACATCACGCTCAGCATCGGCTCCTGGAACGACATCGATTTTGCGCAGAAGACCATGCTCGGTGTCGCCGCCGCCGACCGGCGCGTCAGGCGGCAGCCGGCGCCGATCGCCTTTGTCGCGACTGTCGGCGACAGCACCGTCGCCATCACCTTGCGCTACTGGACGGCGGCTGCCGATTTCTTCGCCGCCCAGATCGACCTCACCAAGAGCGTCAAGCAGGCATTCGATGCCGAAGGCCTTTCGGTCCCGGCGCCGGCACCGAAAGCGCCTCAGCCGGATGCCTCAGCCACGCGGCAATAGAGGATTTGAAACCAGCTGGAGGGTGTTCAAAGTCCTTCGCGCCGGCGCTGATCTTCAGGCGCGAAGGCGAGATCGACAGGCAACGGCGCCTGCGCCGTCATTGGCGCGAAACTGCCGGTCTCGGTGGCGGGCACCGGCCGCACCATGACGACGCGCCAGAGAACGAACAGGCAGTAGGCGGTGGCAATGACGATTGCCACATAGATGAAGGCCTGCGTGCCGTAGACGGCGGAAAGTCCGGTCACAATGCCGGGTACGACGAAGCCGGACAGCGACCAGGCAAACAAAAGCGAGCTCGACAACGCCACCATGTCGTCCTTGCCGGCGCGGTCGCCGGCATGGGCGCTGGCAAGCGAATAGATCGATTCCGAGGCGCCGTCCCAGACCACATAGATGACGAGCAGCGCCGCCAGCGCGCCGCCGTCGAAACCGAGGGCAAACAGGCCCGCCGCGGCGGCAAGCGCCGACGCCGCAATCAGCACAAAGCGCCGGTCGGTGCGGTCGGAAATCCAGCCGAGCGGAATCTGCAGGATCAGCGTGCCGGCCGGCATTGCCGAAAGCAGCAAGGCGACGTCGGCCTGGCTGTAGCCCTTGGCCGTTGCATGGATCGGCGCAAAACCCGAGATCGTCATCGACAGGCCGCCGACGGCAAGCATGCCGGCAACTCCGACCGGGGAGATCCGCCAGGCGCGGCCAAGCGCCACGGACGCCGCTTGCGGCGCCGGTGGCTGCGCAAGCCGCGTCAGCCCGACGGGAAGGATCGACAGCGCGGTGAAGGCAATGCCGATCAGCGGCGCGTCGGCCGCGCGGATATCGATCAACGCCAGCGTCGAATAGCCGACGCCGAGTCCGGCGACATAGGCAACGTAGAAGATAGCCATGACCCGGCCGCGGATGGCGTTGGCGACGACATCGTTCAGCCAGCTCTGCGCGACAATGAACAGGCCGCATATGGCAAAGCCGTAGAGCGCCCGTGCAGCGATCCATGGCAATGGGTGCGGCCCGGCGCCGACCGCGGCGTTGGACAGCACGATCAGTGCCGACAGCACCATGAACACGCGGGCATGGCCGACACGCCGCACCAGCGGCCCGGTCAGGATGCAGCCGGCAAGGCCGCCAGCCGAAAGGCCGGTGACGATCAGCCCCGCCCATGTCGGATCGAAGCCCTCGGCGCCGAGCCGGACTGGGATATAGGCGAACATCAGCCCATTGCCGACGGCGATCAGCGCCATCGACAAAAGGATGCTGGCAATGGCGATCGACGGCGCCGGCTGCCCTAGACCGTTCTTGTCCTGGTCGCACCCGAGAATCGTCATGACCGAGGATCGCCCATCAAGCAGGTCAAGGCAGCGGCAAAAGCGACATCACCGGACTTGCCTTCCGCGCCGGTTCAGCCCTTTGCCACCTTGCGGATCGCGCTCGACGACAGCGACGAACGCGGGCCGTGGATGAAGGTCCAGGCCGGCGCCGTCATGCGGGCGAGCCGCGGTGCGTCGCCCTCGTCGACGCGAGCATAGTCGAACGTCTTGGCGACCACCGACGACAGGAACGACAGCGTCGCGCCTGGCCGGTCGACCACCGCGATCGGGAACGTCATCACGATGCGGCGCCAGCGCTGCCAGCGGTGGAAGTCGCGAAGCGAGTCGGCTCCCATGATCCAGACGAAATCGACACCGGGGTTACGCGCCTTGACCAGCGCCAGCGTGTCGGCGGTGAAGCGGACGCGGTGGGCTGCCTCGAATGCGGTGACCTTGATCTTCGGGTTCTTCGCGATTTTTTCGGATAGCTGCAGCCGCTCGGCCAGCGGCGCCAGGTCTCCGGCATTCTTGAGCGGATTGCCGGGCGTCACCATCCACCACAGCTGATCGAGCGCAAGGCGTCTGAGTGCGATCTCGGCGACCAGCGCATGGCCGGCATGCGGCGGGTTGAACGAACCGCCGAACAGCCCGACCGCCACGCCTTTCCCGGCATGCGGCATCTTGAGATAGCGGGAGGATATGGCATGTTCGGACAAGGCAAGCATGCGTCAGGCACCCCCCTCTGCCGCGCCGGGCATCTCCCCCTCAAGGGGGGAGATTGTCAGCTTCATCGCAGGCGCAAATCTTGCAACGCCGCCGATTGGCGAAATCAGAAATGACAGCCAATCTCCCCCCTTGCGGGGGGTGAGGCGTGGTCCGCGTAGCGGACGGAAAGCCAATTGCTTGGCTTTCCGAACGACGAACGCCCGCAGCGACAGCGAAGGGCCGGGTCCGGCAGGACAGAGGGGCTTGGCTGGGCGCAAAGCTTCAGGCTCTAACGGCGAACAGCTTCAAGGCCTCACCTGTCCCGACCCGCGTACGCGGTATTTGAACGAGGTCAGTTGCTCGACGCCGACCGGCCCGCGTGCATGCATCTTGCCGGTGGCGATGCCGATCTCGGCGCCCATGCCGAACTCGCCGCCATCGGCAAACTGGGTCGAGGCGTTGTGCAGAAGGATCGCCGAATCGATCTCGTTGAAGAACCGTTCGACGGCCTTTGCATCCTCGGCGATAATCGCCTCGGTGTGATGCGAGGAAAACGTCTCGATATGCTCGATGGCGCCGCCAATGCCGTCGACCAGCTTCACCGCAATGATCGCGTCCAGATATTCGGTCACCCAGTCTGCATCGGTCGCGGGCTGGGCATCGGCATAAAGCCTCAGCGCCTCGGCATCGGCATGGATCTCGCAGCCTGCCGCCCGCAAGGCCTCGAGTATCGGCACCAGATGCGTGCCGGCGACGGCACGGTCGACCAGCAGCGTCTCGGCAGCACCGCACACCCCGGTGCGCCGCATCTTGGCATTGACCGCGATCTTGACCGCCATGTCGAGATCGGCCGATCGGTCGATATAGAGATGGCAGATGCCCTCGAGGTGCGCGAAGACCGGCACCCGCGCCTCGTTCTGCACACGCTCGACCAGGCTGCGGCCGCCGCGCGGAATGATGAGCTCGAGATTGCCGGAAAGTCCTTTCAGCATTTCGCCGACGGCGGCGCGATCGGTGGTCGGCACCAATTGTATGGCATCCTCCGGCAGCCCGGCTGCCTTCAGCCCCTCGACCAGGCAGGCATGGATAGCGGCGGAAGAATTCGCCGAATCCGAGCCGCCGCGCAGGATCACCGGATTGCCCGCCTTGAGGCAAAGCGCGCCGGCATCGGCGGTCACGTTAGGCCGGCTCTCATAGATGACGCCGACGACGCCGAGCGGCGTGCGCACCCGTTCGATATGCAACCCGTTCGGCCGGTCCCATGCGGCAATGACATCGCCGACCGGATCGCGTAACCCGGCGATCTCGCTGATACCGTCTGCCATGGCGCGGATGCGGGCGGGATCGAGCTTCAGCCGATCCATCGACGCTGCCGATAGGCCAGCCTCCCTGCCATTTCTGATGTCGATGGCATTGGCGTCGAGGATGTCCTGCTCATGCCGAAGGATCGCCTGAGCCATGCCGAATAGCGCCGCGTGCTTGCGCTCGGCCGCAGCTATGGCCAGCGGGCGGGCCGCGGCACGCGCGCGGCGGCCGATATCGGCCATCAGCGCCACGGTATCATCCCGGGATTTTTCATGCAGCGTCAGCATGGCTCATCCTCCGCTATGTAACCTGGTCACCGACTACTTGCTCGCCACCGGCATGGCTCACCACAAGGTCATCGCGGTGGATCATCGCCGAACGCGCCTCGTAGCCGAGCACGGTTTCGATCTCGGCCGTCTTCAGGCCAGCGATCCTTACGGCATCGGCGGCATCATAGGCAACCAGCCCGCGCGCGATCTCGCGGCCCTCGGGCGACAGGATCGCCACCGTGTCGCCACGCGCAAAATTGCCGCTGACCAGTTTGACCCCGGCCGGCAGCAGCGACTTGCCGGAGAGCAGCGCGCCGATGGCGCCGGCATCGACGGTCAGCCGGCCGGCCGGTTCGAGCTGCCCGGCGATCCAGGTCTTGTAGCCCTTGACCGGATTGGCGCTCGGCCGGAAGAAGGTGGCACGCTCGCCGCGCTCGATTGCCAGCAGCGGCGACAGCCGCGTGCCCGATGTGATGATCATGGCGGTGCCGGCGGCGGTCGCGATCTTGCCGGCGTCGAGCTTGGTGCGCATGCCGCCGCGCGACAATTCCGAAGCAGCGGCACCCGCCATCGCTTCGATGTCGGGGGTGATGCGGTCGACGACCTGAATGAACCGGGCTAGCGGCTCGCGCGCCGGCGGCGCCGTGTAGAGCCCGTCAATGTCGGAAAGCAGCACCAAAAGATCGGCGCCCATCATAGTGGCGACACGCGCCGCCAGCCGGTCGTTGTCGCCATAGCGGATTTCGGAGGTGGCCACCGTATCGTTCTCGTTGATGACCGGCACCGCCTTCATCTTGAGCAGTGTCGAAATCGTCGCCCGCGCATTGAGATAGCGGCGGCGCTCTTCGGTGTCGCCGAGCGTCAGCAGGATCTGGCCCGATTTCAAGCCATTCCTGCCGAGCGCATCCGACCAGGCGCCGGCTAAGGCGATCTGCCCGACGGCAGCAGCAGCCTGGCTCTCCTCGAGCTTCAGCGCCCGCTTGCCGAGGCCGAGGATGGTGCGGCCGAGTGCAATCGCCCCGGAAGACACGACGAGAATTTCGGCGCCGCCATTGGCCAGCACGGCGATGTCGTCCGCAAGCGAGGCCAGCCAGTCGCGCTTCAGGCCCGTCGTGCGGTCGACAAGCAGCGCCGAGCCGATCTTGACGGCAATGCGCCGATAATTTTTCAGCGATTGCGCGGCCATGGCTATGTGTTCCAGCGCGTCTCGACCGGCGCAGCGACAGCTTCGCGCGCCTCCGCCACCACAGACATCAGCGCGCGCAACACCGCCTCGACGCCTTCGCCGGTGACCGCCGAAAGCAGCATCGGCGCGCGGCCGGCGGCACGTTTCAGCGAGGCGGTCTTTTTCTTGCGTGCGTCGGCATCGAGTATGTCGACCTGGGAAAGCGCGACGATCTCGACCTTGTCGGTCAGCCCATTGCCGTAGGCTTCGAGCTCGGCACGCACGGTCTTGTAGGCATTGGCCGGATTTTCTTCCTGCGCCGAGACGAGGTGCAGAAGGACGCGCGTGCGCTCGACATGGCCAAGGAAGCGGTCGCCGATGCCGACACCTTCATGCGCGCCTTCGATCAGGCCCGGAATATCGGCAATGACGAATTCGCGACCGTCGATGCGGGCCACGCCAAGGCCCGGATGCAGCGTGGTGAAGGGATAGTCGGCGATCTTCGGCTTGGCCGCGGTGACCGCCGCCAGGAAGGTCGACTTGCCGGCGTTGGGCAGCCCGACAAGGCCGGCATCGGCGATCAGCTTCAGCCTGAGCCAGATGTTGAGCTCTTCGCCCGGCAGTCCGGGATTGGCGCGGCGCGGCGCCTGGTTGGTCGAGGTCTTGAAGTGCTGGTTGCCGAAACCGCCATTGCCGCCCTTAGCCAACAGAAAGCGCTGGCCGACGACCGTCAGATCGCAGATCAGCGTCTCATTGTCCTCGGCAAAGACCTGTGTTCCGGCCGGCACTTTCAGCGTTACGTCGGCACCCTTGGCGCCGGTCATGTTGCGGCCCATGCCGTGCGTCCCGGTCTTGGCCTTGAAATGCTGCTGGTAGCGATAGTCGATCAGCGTGTTCAGCCCATCGACCGCCTCGACCCAGACATCGCCGCCGCGACCGCCGTCGCCGCCGTCCGGGCCGCCGAACTCGATGAACTTTTCGCGCCGGAACGACACCGAACCGGCGCCGCCGTCGCCGGAGCGGATGTAGACCTTGGCTTGATCGAGAAATTTCATCGGATTGTATGGTTTCTGCTATTGGCTTTGCGGGATTGCTCTAAACCAAGGCGGGTCGAAGGGCGAGGGCCGTTTTTGCTACTGTAACGTCGCGCGTAGCTCTGAACGCGTACCATTTGGTTGACCCTTGCCGAAAATCGATCTTCGGCCTTCCAAGCGCGAGATGTCGGAATGAAGCTGGTAACTTACAATATCCACTACGGCGTCGGTCTCGACGGCCGCTACGATGTCGGCCGTATCGCCGATGCCGTGCGCGGCGCCGACGTGATCGCGCTGCAGGAGGTCACCCGCGCCAACCCGAAGAATGGCGGCCGCGACATGGTGGCCGACCTCGGCGAGGCGCTGCCCGACTATTTTGCCGTCTACGGCAGTAATTTCGAAGCCGACGCCGGCTCGCGCCTGGAGAACGGCCGCGCCATCACGACCACCTTCCAGCTCGGCAACACGGTGCTGTCGAGGACGCCGATCCATCTGTCGCGCAATCTCCTTTTGCCGCGCAGCCGCAGTGTCGAGGCGATGAACTTCCAGCGCGGCGCGCTGGAGGCGCTGATCGAAACGCCGCTTGGTCCGATCCGCTTCTATTCCACCCATCTCGACCACCGCAGCCCGGTTGAACGGCTGAGCCAGATCCGCTTTCTGCGCCAGCGTCTGTTGAAATACCCGCTCGAGGGCGGCGGGCTCTCCGGCGTCGCCGAGATCGGCTTGCCGGACCTGCCTTGTCCCGAAGCCTTCGTCGTCATGGGCGACTTCAACATGCTGGCCGGATCGCCGGAACATGTCGAACTCGCCGGCCAGCCTGACCATGAATTCGGCATGCCGGTGACCGCCGACCTCGCCGTCGATGCCGCCGCACGCCTCGGCGCCGCCGGCGCCGATCTCGTCACCTGGGTCGACCCCAAGCGGCCGGGCGATACCAGCCGCTACAAGCGCATCGACTATATCTTCACCAGCGCCTCGCTTGCCAAATCGCTGAGGCGCCTGTGGGTCGACCGGCAAGCGGCCGGTTCGGATCACTTGCCGGTCTGGCTCGAGATGACGTGAGCCGCATCCATCAAAAATGCACCCAGTTCCGCAGGCTGGTCCAGGTCTTGCGATCGAGGCGGTAGCGCTCGACCGGCACCTGGCCTGCAACGATCGAATTCAGCATGCCCTGGCCGGCATACTGGAAGCCGCATTTGTGGATGACCCGGCGCGAAGCCGGATTGATAACCCGCGTCGAGGCGTGCAGCACCTGGATCGTGGTTCTCTGGAAGGCAAGGTCGACCAGTGCGTGCGCTGCTTCCGTCGCGTAGCCGCGTTTCCAGTGCGGCTCGCCGATCCAGTAGCCGAGCTCCAGCCCACGATCCGTAGTGTTGAGCCCGGCACAGCCGACGAAGGTCTCGGTGCCGGCCAGCGTCAGCGCATAGGCGATTCCGGCCCGGCGCGATGCCGTCATGGCCAGGAAAGCGCGTGCCTCCGCCTCGCCATAGGGATGCGGCATGCGGGCCAGCATTTCCGCGACATGGCGGTTGTCGGCGAGCGCCACCAATTGCTCGATGTCGCTTTCACGCGGGGCACGAATAACCAGCCGCTCGGTGACCAGGACCGGGCAATCTATCGTGTAACTTTCGTCGTCTGAGTCTTCCGCTTCGGCAACCATATCAAAGTCCTCCAGGCACAAGAAAAAGGGGAGATGGAAACCCATCTCCCCTGATCCATTTCCTGGCTTGGCCAGACACCGGTTCCCGAGATGGGTGCCGGTGTTCTCGTGCGGAACCGGCTACTCCGCTGCCTTCGTCATCGGGTTCACCGATACGTAGGTTCGGCCATTGGCTTTTTTGTTGAAGGTGACTGCGCCAGCTTCGAGCGCAAACAGCGTGTGGTCCGTGCCAATGCCGACATTGGTGCCGGGATGCCACGTCGTGCCACGCTGACGAATGATGATGTTGCCCGGAATCACGGCTTCGCCGCCGAACTTCTTCACGCCGAGCCGCTTGGAATGGGAGTCGCGACCATTGCGCGACGATCCGCCAGCTTTCTTGTGTGCCATCTAACTACTCCGATGCGCCGCGAGGCGCCTAAACGATCTTATGAACGCGTTCGCGTTCCATTTCAAGTCCGATCCGGCGACGATTGCGCCGGTTCGTTCTACTTCTTCGCCAATTCCTTGGCCTGCTCGCGCCAGTCCTTGATCTGGTCGGCGCTGAACGGCATGTGCTCGTCGATCTTGGCGACGTCCTTGTCGGACAGCTTGGCGATCTGGGCAAAGGTGGTGATGCCCTGTTCGTTGAGCTGGCCGGCGGCGACCGGGCCGATGCCCTTGATCACGGTCAGGTCGTCCGGCTCGCCCTTCGGCGCCTTGAACAACGGCGCGGCGGCTTCGGCAGCCTCGGCTTTGGCTTCCTTCTTCGGCGCAGCCTCTGCCTTCGCTTCGGCCTTCGGCGCAGCTTCAGCCTTCGCCTCGGTCTTGGCGGCGACCTCGGCCTTCGCTTCGGTCTTGGCGGCGGCCTTCTTCGCCGGCTTGGCGCCACCCAGCAGGATCTCGGCGATCCTGACGGTGGTCAAAAGCTGGCGATGGCCGATCTTGCGGCGCGAATTCTGCCGACGGCGCTTCTTGAAGGCGATGACGGTACGGTTCTTGCCCTGCTCGACGACTTCGGCGGTGACCATCGCACCATCCACGAACGGCGCGCCGAATGTGACGTTCTCGCCTTCGCCATGCGCGAGCACATTACCGATCTCGACGATGTCGCCGACATTGGCTTCGAGTTTTTCGATCTTCAGGAGATCGTTGGCGGCAACGCGATACTGCTTGCCGCCCGTTTTGATGACTGCGAACATTTTTTGCCTTTCGCTGTTCGGTCGGCCTTGATGAACCGCTTCAGGCGGTTCGGCCGTCTTTTTGTCAGTCTGCGGGTTCAAAAACAAGCGGCGCGGAAGATCCCTCCACGCCGATTGCGCGCTGTCCCTAACCGAAGGTTCGGCCTGAGTCAAGGCAAGCGCCGCGGGCAAGCTGCGAACGGGTTGAGCCCAGTCCTTGCAAATATCGAGCAGCGGCTGCCGGAGGCTCGAAGGAAGCACCGACAGAAGCTGCGGCGCCGGGGCAGATTGGCCCTTGTAACCTGCCTGTCCAGCCGTTATCTAGTGCGCCGCGCCGGCAACGGCGGACCATGACCGCGGAGAGGTGGCAGAGTGGTCGAATGCACCGCACTCGAAATGCGGCATGGGTGCAAGCCCATCGGGGGTTCGAATCCCTCCCTCTCCGCCACATTTTCGCCTCTCAAATCTGCACTTAACTCGTTGAATTCGCTGAATAATTCGCGGTTTTAGTTTGAGGCACCGGTGACTATTTTCACTTTTTAGCTCTGGTTCTAGCTCTGGAATCTGCTCTGGTTTCTGGCGGAGAAAGGTCCGCCAGTGGCTCTTGTAGGAGTATGGGCAAACAAATCAAACTCAGGCGGCGCGGTAGGGGCGGCACGCTCTATATCGTCCGCGATGTCACGGCGCGCAGGTTGGGTGCAAAGCCACCGGCTTCATGTGCTGGCGTGAGGCAGACGGCATGCCCTTGTGGTCGGTCGATATCAGGTTGAGTTGATGCCTGCTGAGGTGGAAAGTTGACGACCAATTCACTAGCTTCCGGCATAACCAAAGGATCGAGCACAGATGTGGGGTGGCCTTCGAATTTTATTCGATATTGCACCGTGGTTTGTGCTGGCTCTGATTTTTGCAGTTGTGGTCGTAACGATTGTTCGCCGCATGCGCCATTGAAGGGCGGGCGGTAGCGGGCGCGGTCGATTATCGGGGCGATAGGCATTCGCGGACGCCGGAGGCTCCAGCCAGCAGCGTTTCAAGGTTAGAGAGACGGTGAGAACCAGCTACCCAACACATGACGATTTTTTTGGGTGACGATGCCCGACAGAAGCAGACCTCACCGACCTCATCCAGACTCACCAGCCTCGATGGGCACCTCGTAGAAGCACCACCGGGCACCGTCCTTCTGCCGTTTACCCTTCACAAGTTCGACCGAAATCGTTTCATCCGTTCCCGATTTCGTGAGGGTGTAGGTGTCGAGAAGGTTATTGCCAATGTAGCGAACAACGGCCCTCTCGTCTCACGTCTCCGAACACGTCATCGATCTTGAGACATCCATACTGGAGGGCTCCGTTGTCGTAGGCGATGTTATACGCATACCCCCGCGTCGTCGTCAGCCCGAATCTCAATCAACGAGAGCCTTGAAGGCGCTTCCGCTCGGCTTCGGTGACCAGATAGACAAGATGGATAGTGTCCTCCGGTCCATGCAGGACGTAGGACGGCGACAAGCGGCAAGCCGCGTCTCCCGGCTCGGTTCTTGGCTCGGAACGCCAGACGAACCACGTAGCGGCCTTCAATTGGACTCGAGCGATCGAACTTTCAACCGCTTAGCGGTCCATTCCACGAAAGGATTGGACTGGAGCTGCCGCAAGTTGTTGGACTATGCCGATGTACCGCCAAGGATGCCTGGACACCTGTGCTGCTGGCCGCCGGCCAACAGCTGAATCAGTACGTCTGGTATGGTTGAACCGAAAAATACAAGAGTCGGGCAGCTTCACGAATCGAGTCCGCCTCATCGATCAACCGCCGCTTGCCAGGGCCGTCCGGGGTACCTGCGATTGCAGCGTCGATATCGCCGAGCCTGGCGCGGTACTCGGCAATCATCCCAGCGTAAGCAAGAATGGCTTCTCTCGCATCCGGGGAAGCGCGTCTGAGCTTCTCTGGATCAAGAGAGCAGCGAAATCTCGCAAGCTTGTCTTCTGAATAGGCAGTCGCCGAACCATGATTGTTGATCATGACATTCCTCATATTTGAGATGCGGGGGTTTTCGTCGACCCCGCCGACGATAGAGAAATGATCTCTTAACGAGAGCGATCTGTCAAAGTTTTTCTGTTTGTGGCTCACGGGACAGTCGGGGTAGATCGCTACTTTCTTCGAAACTTCATCAATTGCTGATCCTGCCGTTCCGTGGGTCTAGGCTCAGGATCAATTAAAGCCGCGCGAAGCAGTTCGTCCAGTTTTGGCGTGCACCGCCTGCGTATCGCGTTGCTCGGCGCGCTAGATGAACAGCTCGCCACCACCGTTGAACGAAATGAGAACAAAATTGTCAAGAGCGCCTTGACCGGCGAGGAAAATTTTCCTTTTTATTCTAATGGCGCACGATCCGATCGACACGCTGGGCAAGGCGACCCGGCACAACAT
Source organism: Mesorhizobium sp. M0598 (assembly GCF_040320865.1). Taxonomy (NCBI): domain Bacteria; kingdom Pseudomonadati; phylum Pseudomonadota; class Alphaproteobacteria; order Hyphomicrobiales; family Phyllobacteriaceae; genus Mesorhizobium; species Mesorhizobium sp. M0598. The sequence goes on from NZ_JAMYQL010000009.1 coordinate 31,515, forward strand.
GCTCGTCAAGGCAGAATGCAGTTGCGGCCACGTTCGCTACTGCCGTTCCTCATGATGGTCTATGGCGGCGGGGTCGATCCGCTGAAGCTCAAATTCGACTGCAGTCGGTGCAAGCCGACTGTGACAATCACGCTCCTCGAGGTTCACCCAGAGCATCTGCCGAAACGCCTGATGATCCACAAGCCGATGAAGATCGACGGCAAGATCCACTGGCACACCGAACGGTTCCGGGGATGATCCACACCGACTCGATTCCGGGGCGCCCGTTATCTCCGCTTTTCAGTTTTGCGAGCTAGCACTGTGGTAACCAGCCGGATTCCGTATGTCGCTGCGGACTGGCGAACTACCAAGAATTGCAGCAAGAGCAGCGCGCAATACGTAAGCGATACCTTTGGCGACTGAACCAAAAAGAGAGACGCTGTACCGAATCCTACAAGGAATAGAAAACTGAATGCCGCATAGTCACGAGTAAATAGAAACTCGCGATGGATCTGCAGTATGGCCTGCTCCGACTCAACATCTTTGTAGAGTCGGTACCAAACGCGATTCTCCTCTGCCGGCGTAGCTGGGAGTTTGCCGCCCAGGAGGCGTTTCAACGGATCCATGTCGATCCGAGGGTCCGCAGAGCCATAGCGACTGAACGCCCGGTGACCAGGCAAAGCGAAGTGCCATCGCAAAAACACCAATCGCGCCTTCATGCTAGCACTTAAGAGCCCGTTCGCTACCGACGTCACCACGAGGGCAAGTCCAACAGGCAGTAAGTTTACCGCGCCAACCAGAAGGCCCTTGATACCGGATACGGCCAAAGCGTCAGATTGAGCCACAGCATAGAAGACAACAAAATTGGCAGCTATGGTGAGCCAGAGATGCCACCTTGTCTGATCCTTGAGAGATCGGGGCGGAGCACCATCGGTCAAGCGTATTCCTCGACATCGGTGTAGAATGGCAGCGTTTCGCCAACATTGTAACCGGGTCTGGCAGGAAAGCCCCCCCAATGAACGATTCCCTGTCCCTGCGTTGCCATAACGCTGCCACCTCGTCGCGCGAATGCGTTCAGGACGATGCGCCGCGGATGCCTTGCATCATCTTGCGGCGCGGACACGAAGGCGTGGAAGCGAGGCGGTGTGAACTGAGGTTTCGTCTCCCCCAGCAGCCGATTTAGAATCGTTGGCCCAACGTTTCGTCGACTTCCGTGATGGGGTATCTGGATGAAAGTGAACTGCTGAAGCGGCAGGCCAACACTCTCAGCATAGATGGCAGCCCACCGCAGTCCGTTGACTCCCGTGTCCCCTGTGAACAGAACACGTTCGTCATTTTCGAATGAACCGTAGAGAATGACGCTCGATTCATTGCTGGCACTTGTTATGCCACCGTCTTTCAATAGTTCACCATCCCATGTCTCTTTTACCCACCCCTGCAGGGCAGCCTTTGCGGCTTCGATAAGCTTGCGAGCAAGTGACTCTTTCCCGAGCCACATCGACGCGGCCTCGATCGTTGTTTGGTCTGGCTCCGGCGTCTTCTCAAACTGCGGCATCAGGTAGTTGTAGGCTTCTCGAGCAGGGGAACACACGCGAAAAGGCCCAATGGCTTCCCCTTGGAAGGGTGCAAATATCTTGGTACCGCCTGCTACGGCGAGATCATAGAGTTCGCTGATTACTGGGTACTCTGCCTTTATCGCCTTCGCCAAAGCTTCGGCGGCGATCCCCTTGTTGAAAAAGAGCAGGCGAGTGTCTTCAGCGTGGAACCATGGAATGTGCATCCAAAGGTTTCGTACTGGTATCTCGCTCAAAACCGTTCTCAATCCTGACGCATGGTCGCCGTCGGAATGCGTTAATACAACGTGCTCGAGAACCGGAAATGGACCAAAGTTCTTTTTAAGATGGGCAACTATATTGTCACCCGTTTCGACATGACCGCCGTCTATCAACATCAGGCTATAGCCCGCCACATCTCCGTAACGGACCACTATGGCGTCGCCCGCCTTCGACCCGGTACCTACCGGCAAAAACTCAATTTCACATTTCATGATATTCCCCCGGATGCCTATAATAGAACGCCCGGAAGTAACCGCAATCAAGTTTCTTCAGTTCATCCTTGTACCGGATCGGACCGTCCCCCTCCGATCAGCCCACGTCCTCTTCCCATCCGGCGGGGCGCGGACGACTCCAGATGGACTCTTTCCGTGATCGGAGTAAGGCGTGAACGTCATGCCGTCCACCTCCATACGCAAAACGGAATACGATCCGGAACACAGAATCCTCTCGGTGTGGTTCGTGGCCAGCGGAAAATGCTACCAGTTTGAGGACGTGCCGCCGGAGACCTTCGCCGCGTTCAAAAGCCGCCTTCGCCAAGGGCCGCTTCTTCAACGACCACATCCGCAATCACTTCCGCTACCGTCTGGTTGGCCCCGCGGTCGACTGAGCAGCATCAGCGGACGATCTCTCTTTTGGCAGGGATGCGGCTCATTCGTCGCGGCCGTCCGGCCAGCTTTTGCGAGGGCAAGGTCGGACATCGGAACGAAAGGCGGATTCGCGAATTCTACTGCTAGATAATCGGAATCGTTGCCCATGAGGCTCGCGACCCTCCACCTTGAAACTGCGAGATACGGCGATGTATATCGCGCCGCAAGGCTCGCGCGGCTGAGGCAGCAAATGATCCGGCATATCAAGCGCACTGACGCCTCGGCTCAAAAAGTCGAGCAAGCGCTGGCTAGTTTGCCCGAGGCAAACGCACCCATGGACCGGCTCGCGCGGCATCAGTAGGCGCATGAACTCCCGCTGGCTCGCCGAAGTGCGAATCATCCGCGCCGCCGGCGATCCCTCTTATCAACGCGCGGCAAAGGTCCGGCTCGCCGCCGCAACTTGCTGGATTTTGGTGGCCTCTTGCTCGCCCTCATAGGGGCCAACCGCGTCATATGACGTGCCATCTGGATTGTAGTAGACGATCCACCATCCGGTGTTGTCCGGCGTCTCCGGGTCGTCGAGGTATTCGATCTTCTCATATGCCTGCTTTGGCATGGGAGCCTTTAGCCGTTTTTGAACTCGGGTCCGATTGGCCGGGACTTCTGGCCGTCGCCGGGGGAAAAGCTGGCGCCGCCCGCCTCGATCATGCCAAGGCGGAGCAATCCTTCGACCTCGTCTTTCGGAACCCGGTTGCCGGCGAGGTGCAGGAAATAGATGAAGCGCCTTGCCCCGCCTCGGCTTCGTTCCGTGCGACTTCCTTGCATAGGACAGCGCCGGCCTACGGCAAGAGCGGCGTTGTCGCCACCGACGGCCACCGCCTCGCCTGCTATCCTCTCGACTTCGTCCCTGATGAAGCTTCAAACCGTGAGTAAGGGCGTCGGCCTTCTCGGGGAAACTGCGGACTGGCTAGCGCCATTTCTTAGCGAGGTGGTGAAACCTCCAGTCCTCGTCGCCTTGGTTGGTGCTATGGCGGTCCCCTACTTCGGTGCGTGGGTGCCCAGCATGATCAGCAGGAATCAACAACGGCAAGCGGTAGTTGCCGAACTAAACGCTATCAGCGCGGCCCTTCCCCTGTGCCTCAAAACAGCAACGTATTCATCGCTCTTAAAGGACAGTTCGTCAGACCATGCGCGGCCGTTTTCTGGACGGTGAGGCCGCCCTTCACCAGTTTCAGGCGCAGACCGCTGGTAGCCGTTCGCCGTTCGAATGGCAGGCAGACATACCGTTAGTGTTTGCTCCAACTGAGTTCCTGCAAACTACCGTGCTCGAGAAGATCGGTACGCGAGTGCTTGGGCTTGATGCGCTTATCCGTTTGAAGGCATCAGAAATCGGCCTCGCCCAAAGCAATAAATCAGCGCACTGAAGCTATCGCCTTGGTGCCGAGACGTCGAGATCCTTAAGGTGCGTAGATACTTCGGCGTCTCACTGCCTAATGGAGATATCGACGAGCGCTTCCCCGATGCTCTCAAGGGAAAATAGTACTGCAACGAACGACTGCATCTATTTCTCCTATTACCTTGCGCATGAATTGACAAAATATGACGATGCCTTCGCCTCCCGCTAGTGGTGAAAGCCTGACGCTTGGTACCCGACGCGTAGCGCAGCTCGGGGTGGATTTTTGACCTTGGCGCTGGTCATCGGAACAAGCCGGTTGCGCCAGGAGCCGACGCTTAGCACCGAGGCCTCGAACGTACGAACAGGCGCCGCAAGCAGACTGGCGAGTTCACATTTCCCGATTGGCAGAGCAGACATTCATTTCCGCACAACGATTGTGCCTACACCATTCGAGACCTTCGGGAACCTTTTCCCTTCCCGAAAACCGGACGCCTCCGCGGAATTTAGGCGACGTGCCGGACATGGCAGTGATGACTGATCCTCGACGTCGTTCGACCCGCGGCCGCCCTATTAGTCCCGTATCCGCGGACTTTCTCCCGCTGTACTGGCAGATGCCTCTGCCGCCTCCCGAAAGGCGATCGAACCTCTACATGTCAAGACGTTTACAAATGCTCGGATCAGCCTTGCTGCCTCAGCGCCGCCGCCACTCCGCGAAACCGATCGATCGCTGTCTGAAGGCTTTCGAGGATTTCTGCCGCCACTTCGTCCGGAGGCGGCAGCAGGTCTGGATCGTCGAGCGTATCGTCCTTCAGCCAGAAGATGTCGAGGTTGACCTTGTCGCGGGCGAGCAGAGTTTCCAGGGGGAAGCGGCGGAAGCGCTCGGCTTCCTCCCGCTCACGTAGGCGCCTGGATCTGTAGGATTCGATGAAGTCCAAGAGGTCGCCCTTCGTCATGGGCCGCTCTTTCAGCGTGAAGCGCTTATTCGTGCGGAGATCGTAGATCCAGAGGTCCTTCGTGGCGGCCGTCTCCGAGGGCGGCTTCTTGTCGAAGAACAGCACGTTCGCCTTGACGCCTTGCTTGTAGAAAATTCCCGTCGGCAGGCGCAGCAAGGTGTGAAAATCGAAGTTCTTGAGCAACCGTCGCCGGATGGTCTCACCTGCCCCACCCTCGAACAGGACATTATCCGGAAGCACGACAGCGGCTTCGCCCTCGGGCGCGAGCACCGTCATGATGTGCTGCAGAAAATTCAGCTGCTTGTTCGACGTCGTGACGAAGAAGTCCTGGCGATCGTAATCCTCGCGTTCGCTGTCGATTTCACCGTCATCGCGGACGATCCGGTAGCTCTGCTTCCTGCCAAAGGGCGGGTTCGTCAGGACGATTTCGTAGCTCTTGCCGCCCGCGCCGAGCAGTGCATCCTTTGCCTCCACGATGGAATCGACACCGGTAATGCCATGCAGATACAGGTTCATTGCCGCCAGGCGTACGACCTCCGGGACGATGTCGACGCCGGAAAACTTGTTCTTCAGTGCGGAATAGACCGCGCGATCGCGGGCCTTCGGATTCTCCTTCATGTGCTCCCAGGCGGCCAGTAGGAATCCTGCCGTGCCGCAGGCGGGATCATGCACCGTCTGATCCGGCTGCGGATCGACGACCTCGACCATCGCTTCGATGACGGAGCGCGGCGTGAAGTACTGTCCCGCGCCGGATTTTACGTCCTCGGCATTGCGGGCGAGGAGCCCCTCGTAGATGTCGCCTTTTACGTCGACCGGCAGGCCTAGCCAAACCTCGCTGTCGATGAGCCCAACCAGGCGCCGCAATTTGGCGGGATCCTGGATTTCGTTCTGGGCCTTCAGGAAGATAGCGCCGATTATGCCGCCCTGCTTCGACAGCGTTTCGAGAAGGCGCGTATAGTGTAGCGACAGCGCCTCGCCAGTGAGGTCCTTGATGTCGGACCAGCGCGCGCCGTCTGGAAGCATGGACGCCTCACCGATCTGCGTCACCCGCTCCTCGTCCATTTTGAGGAACAGCAGATAGGAGATCTGGCTGATATAAGCTTGGTAGGAAACGCCCTGGTCGCGCAGCACATGCGCGAAGTTCCAGACCTTGGCGACGAGGGTTTGAGCGTTCATGCCTGCACCTCGGGCGCAATATCCCAAGTGGCGTAGAGCTTCGAGAGCAGGGCCTTCTGGCGAGTTTCCAGCACGGCCGGCGTCCACCCCATTTCACCGAGCACCTGGGTGGTAATGACGAAGGGGGATACGCCACCGCTTTCGGAAAAATAGCGATCTTTCTTGGTTGTGAAATCCCAGTTGCTTGCCTGAATGTTCTTGCGAAGCGTCAGCAGCATGAGATTGGCCAGCTTGTGGGTCCACTCATCGCGTTTCGCCTGATCGGGGAAGTCCTTCAGCCACTGGCTGGCGGCATCAGGCGTTTGCGGCAGCACGTGTTCCACCGAAACGATGTCGTGACTGTAGGCCGCGCCGCCAGAGGAGAGCTCGGCATCAAGCCGCAGGAGGAGCGGCAACCGCACCCGCGTGACCTGATAGATAGGGCCGTCGAGGTGGACACGGAACGCCATCTTGTCTTCCTTGGTCAATTCAATCGACTTGCCCTTCCAGGCGCCACCGACGAGGTCGGTAAGGACGTTTGCGTAGCGCCTGATCCGCTCATTGATATCGGCCCGGGTCACGAACAGGAAATAGGCGAGCGTCTCCAGCCGTCGCATGAAAAGAGCAGCGTCCTCGGCTGAAGGACTCGTGTGGGCGAAGAACTTGAGTGCAACCGGTAGCCAATCATTGTTGTCGAGCTTGCTGAGATAACGTAGCCGTTTGGTGGCTTCGTCGCCGTAGAGCGTGGCGAATGCGGGAGGCGACAACAGCTTGGCGTAGGTTGCGCCCAGCGGCTGCAATACGTCCTTCATGAAAAGCCTGTGATCGGCAAAGTCGGACACGAACCTCTTGAATCCAACTTCCAGGCGCTCACGCGGTTTCTCTCGCTGGTAGATCATCCGAATGTGCTGAAACAGTTCGACAAAACGCTCTCTTCCAAGCTGTTCCTCGATGGTCTCCCAGGAATCCGAATAGTCTTTCTCGTCATCGGCGGGCACACGATCGAGTAGATCGGCCTTCAGAATATCCGCTGGTGTCAGATCGAGGCCGCGCGCGTTGAGAACGGTGAAGACTCGATGCGCCATGTCGACATTGGCAACCGCGATGACGACCAGATAGCAGCGCTGCAGCAAGAACGCGACCAACCGATCACGCGCCTCCGGTGTCATGGCCTTCGCGCGCTCATAGAACAGCGTCGCATTTTCAACGATCCGCAAGCGGCTATCGGTCAGACCCTTGGCGCCGGGTAATGCCTTAGTGGCTCCCTTCTTCTGGATCGTCTCGCGAAAGGATTCCTCGTCGCGCTTGCGTAGGGTGAGGCGATATCGGCTCTTGGTACCCTTGTCCGGATCACCTTCCTCACAGATGTAATCGTGGCGCTTGATCGCTACTTCCAGTGATGAGAGATCCCGCAAGACCGAGAGCAAGATCGTCAGCGTCGTCAGCCGTTGCTGGCCATCGACGACTTTTGCTTCAGGCGAGCCAGGTTGCTTGATGAGCACGATGCTGCCGAGGAAATAGGTCACGGCTCCGCGCGTATCAGTTGCGTCCTTAAGCGCGGCGAGGATGTCGTCGAGCAGCGCTTCGGCCTGCTCTTTTTCCCAGGCATAGGGACGCTGATAGGTCGGAATGGCGAAGGCGAACTCATCGCTGAACACGCGGCTCAAGCGCTCCTGACCGGCCTTGATCGGCTCCAATTCCATCGGTTCAAATTGCATTCTGGCGTCCTTGATTATGACTTTGACCGGCGCCTGCGACGTGCGGGCTCGGTAATTGAATGGGTGGACTTGAGCCGTGCGAGCATCGCCACAGCCGGTTCATCGTTTGAGTCCTGCGGCACGAGACGCCCTTGGAAGGCGGCCTTTAGGATCGATTGTTTCAACCGCATGGCGTCGGCGGCTTCGGCGTCCAGAATGGTGAGCGTGTCTTCGTGAGTGGAAAGCGCGTCAGAGATACGACGGAGGATTTCGGCAACTTCGGAAGGCGGGGGGATGGGCAGAGCAACTTGAGAAATGTCCTGTTGGGAAATCTTAAGGATTCCTGCTGTCGTTTTAGCCAAGCGGTGAATTTGGCTCCTTCCCAAGGCGCTGTTCCATGCCATTTCCAGCCAGCGCCCAAATTGTCGATCTGGTCCAAGGGGGTAACGAATGATCGTATCGGGGAACACGACCGTTTCGCCAATTTGGCTGACATACACGGCGCGGCCGACAAATTCCGCTGACCCATTAGCCCGGGAAATAAGCAAATCACTGTTGTTCACGCGATAGTCGGCAATTCTTTCGTATGGAAGCGGGATGTAACGGACGGCCTTAAGGTCCAACCCGTGGACTGTAAGCGCATCAAGGCGCAACGCCTTCGTACCCGGCGGAGTCGGTGAGCCGGGGATCGAAATCCCGTTGCGTTGATCCCCGGACTTGGCTTCATCGACATTCGCCCAAACCCAGCCCTTGGGAATCGCTGGCAGCGCGGGAGCATCCAGCGGCCGCGCTTCAGCCGCGCGGCGGCCACGGCGGTTGGCCGGATCATGCGCGGCGCGATCCGATTTGATGCGGGCTAGGAGATCGTGACCGGTTTCACCCACCGGGTTCGCGGCGCGCCAGTCCTCTGTCAATGCACCTGTGACGGCACCTTTCAGCAGCGCGCGGCGGAATTTCTCCAGCCCCTTGCGCGCGTCGGCCAGCGCAGCCTCGCCTTCCTCGATCTCGGCGAATAACTCGTCGATACGGGTGACGATATGTCGTTGCTCCGGAAGCGGAGGAACAGGCATCAGGGAACGACGGAGGTAGTCAACAGGCACGCGAAGCTGGCCTGCGGAGCCGCTCATATGTCGCTGAGCCTGTTGACGGAATCGGCGGCTAACTAGCCAGTACCAGAGATAGCGTTGATCGATGGATTTCGGACGCAGCACGTGGAATTCGGTCGAGCCTGCACCGAATTGGCTCGGTAGTCCCGAAACTGGCGCGACTTTTCCGTTCTCCATGCAAGGCGTGATCTTGGCGAAGATCACGTCTCCCTCCATAAAGCGAACATACCCTTTTGCGACGTCTTTCGCGGGCCGTCGCTGATCCAAAGCAATGCGGCCAGTCTCTTCCGAGACGGCCGCCATCGGAACGAACGCGAGTTCTTCTTTGTCCGGGGTACCTTGGAACGCAGTTGGAGGGTTTACTGGTGCAACCGCTTCAAGCGGCGCCCAGACCCACCCCTCTGGCAGTTCCCAGGATCCCTCAGCGGCTCCCTGCCGATCGCCCCACGCCGCCACTGCTTCCATTACGCCACCAGCACTTCCGTCAGTTCATCGAGCATATTCGGAAACCTTGTGCCGAACAGTCCCCGCGCTCGCACGATTCCACCCCTGGCGGCAAACTCTGGCGCGTCCATCATGTCCTCCGGCCGGATTTCGATGTTCACGGCGAGGTGGTCGCGGATGGCAGCCAACCATGCCTTCTGCTCCTCGGAGTAGACCCGCCCTGCTTTCTCCTCACGCCCCAGCCACAGATTGAACCGTCCGGCGGTCACGGCGGGCAGCGGTTCCAGGGATTCGTTCTGCCCGAGCGCGTAGCGGACCAGCATGACGATGTCGGCCAGCGTTCCGGCAGGATTACCGCGCACCTTTTCGGCGGCGATACGCTTGTATGCCCGCCAGATGTCGACAGGCTCCAGCAGCCATGGCGGCCGCTTCAGCGCTTCGCGCAAATCGTCTACGGCCTCGTAGGTCAGCCGCTTCTGCACATAAGGGAGCCGATACAGGATCTGCAGGGCGGCAAGTTCGTCGCGACGCTCATCCAGGAATCGTCGAAACCTCTCGACCGTATCTTCGGCGCGTTTTTCGTCCCACCCTGATGAGACGACAGCGTCCGTCGAGATCGTATCGATCCGGATATCTGCTGCCGCCTTCACGTCCTTCAGCAGCTTGCGCAGAGCCGGGTCGTCAAAGATTTCCACTGCCTTATCCTTGGCCGCCTCTCGCGCCTTGCGCTGCTCCAGCTCCGGCGCGTCCTGGCCCACGCGGGCTGCAAGCGCATCCGGGTCGACGGCATCGAGTAGGCGCCCTGCCAAACCCGCGAGATCGACGCCGCCCGTCGCTTTTGTGATTGCCGCGCGATCCTTGTCGCCGATCCTTTGGTCAAGAGCGGCCAGACGGGCCGCAAGGGTTGCGAAGGCGTCATCGTCCCGTCGTCCGGCGGCGATCTCGTCGATCAGCCGATCGAATCCTATGACCCGGTCACGATCGAGAGGTTGCGATACCGTCTTGAGGCTTTCGGAAACGCCAACCGCGTCGACCAGTACGAAACGCGTCTTTGCTTCGGCGTCCGGAGTGACCTCGCGCAGTTTCTCCGGCGATATGGTGCGGGCGCCACGTCCTTTCATCTGCTCGAAATAAAGCTCCGAACGGACATCTCGAAGGAAGATCAGCGCCTCGATCGGCTTGACGTCCGTTCCTGTCGCGATCATGTCGACGGTGACGGCGATGCGCGGGTTGTAGTCGTTGCGGAAGGCGCGGATCAGCTGTTCGGGATCGGCGCCGTCAGTCTTGTAGGTGATCTTCCTCGCGAAGTCGTTTCCCTTGCCGAACACCTCCCGGACCAGCCCAACAATCTCCTCGGCGTGGTGGTCGTCCTTGGCAAATATCAGAGTTTTCGGAACCTCGTGACGGCCGGGGAATAGTTCGGTGAAGAGTGTGTCACGAAAGGATTCGAGAACCGTGCGGATCTGGTTCGGGACCAGGACAGTCCGGTCGATCTGGTCCGGCGTGTATGCGAAATCTTCCGACAGGGTCTCGTAGCGTTCGGCTCGCGTTCGCTTATCGCGGACCGGAAGGTCGTAGCCTGCCTTCACGGTCGACCCGCGTTCACCGATTTCCGTCCGGATGCGGAAGATTTCGAAGCCGACATTGACGCCGTCGACCACCGACCGCTCATAGGGATACTGAGCCACGAGGTTCTTGTTGAAGAAGCCGAGCGTGTGAAGCGAGGGAGTGGCGGTGAGACCGACCGTGAAGGCATCGAAGTATTCGAGCACTTGCCGCCACGTGCCATAGATTGACCGGTGGCATTCGTCGGTGATGACCAGATCGAAGCTCTCGATCGGTATCAAGGGATTGTAGCTGATCAGGCGCTCGGTCGCCGGGCCAGACTGCTCGAAGGACGAAATCTCTTCGGCCTCTTCCGCAAGCTCCTTGCCGGTCAGCACTGAGTAGATGCGCTGAATAGTCGCGACCACTACCTGTGAATCCTTGTCCAGCCCCGCCGCGCCGAGCTTCTGGACGTTGTAGATCTCCGAGAATGATCTGCCTGTTCCCGGCGGGCGGTAAGCGAGAAACTCGTCCCGGGTCTGGCGGACCAGGTTCGCGCGGTCCGCCAGGAAGAGGATGCGCCGGAAGCCGGCACGCGCCAGCAGCCGATAGCTCAGCGTGCAGGCAGTGAATGTCTTCCCGGCCCCCGTCGCCATCTGAACGAGCGCTCGCCGTTTGTTCGCCGCCAGCGACTGCTCAAGTGCAGTTACGGCGTCTACTTGACAGGTGCGCAAGCCAGTTGGATCGACCGGGGGCATTGACTGCAGCCGGGCACGAAGCGTCGCGGAATCCTTGATCCAGCGGTCAAGGGTCTCCGGACGGTGAAACGAAAAGACGATACGTGATGTGGAATCCGGATCGGCGTGGTCCCGGAAAAGCGTTTCCGAGGAGGAGGCAACATACTCGAAACGTACCTGTCCATCCGACCGCACCAGATGGCTTGGCGCGCCCGCCATGTACCGTGCCGCCTGCTCGGCGAAACCTGAAAGCGTCGATCCTTCCGGCTTGGCTTCCACGACGCCGCACAGGATTCGTCCGACAAACAGGGCATAGTCGACGGGACCGGTAGCGGTCTGGAATTCCCGGACAGCCACGCCAACGCCCGCTCCCAGGTTCATCTCGTCGCGAGTCTGCACCACCCATCCGCACAGCAACAGGCGCCGATCAATCTGGGATCGCGCCCTGTCTTCCGGATGAAATGCCCCCTCGTTCATTCGCGCACACTATGATGTGCAACCCTTCGGCGAAAGCCCGTTAGACGTTCGAAATGTTTCAACTGACTGTCTCACGGCGACTCTTCTACCGTGCGGGACTTAACAATCAGCTTTGCCGGCCAGCGGCTTTTCCCTTCAGTCAACCGTCCTGTTCTCGACGCAAAGGCAGGTTTAGCGGTTAGCTCAGGCCTCGAAGATTTCACCCCTACACAGACTTTGTGGCGGACGGCTCAATTGCGCCGATAGTGTTGAAAAGTCCGCCACCGAGGCCGTAGGGCTGCGCGGATAGAATTTCGTTCCGCAAATGAATTGCCTGTGAATCTCGATTCCAGCAGTACGCCCAGCGAGAAATGCCTTTCTACTTCAGAGGTATGCCCTCCGGAGCACCAGACTTTTTCAACAAAATCCGCCAGGAGCGGTCATTGCCGAGCAGATACTCTAAGGTCGCGTTCTGGTCGAAATGGGCCGAGAGCAGACCGGCAGCTTCGCCGCGATATTCAACAGCGGACATTCAGGTTGGTGTGGGCATCGTCGTGACCTGACCCGAAGCAGACTCTCGCAAACCGAGCAGTGCACGACAGCTTTGCGCCTCAAACCAGCCGTTGAGGTCCGTTAGTGCGTCATCTGCAAGCGGACATCCTATCGGGTCCAGGATGCCGCGCCCGCAGCTGACATCTGCGTCAGATATTCTCCGGCGTGACGATTTCAAAAGGTATGGATCGCTGAAGGGTGGCAAATGGTGCTTGCGGTCCAATGACATCGATCATCGTTTGGACAAGAAGGGCCGAGGTCGATTCGAGCGGATGGCAAAGAGCTGCAGTGATCAGGCCCTCAGACAGTCCCTTTCGAGTTTCGGGTCCAATGTCACGGCATACTACTTTGATACCCGACCGCCGCTCAGGAGACACCTCCCTCAAGGCACGAAGTACACCAGTTATTCCGCCTCCGACGATCAGAATTCCGACAAGATCGTCAGTCGATTTCAGAAGCTCAGTCACCATTCGATAGGCCTCACTGGCTTCCTCGTGGGTCGGACGGCTTTCCTCTACCGCTAGCCGTGGAGCGTGCTCGCGCAAATAGGAACGGAAACTGGCGTCTGACACATCCTGGCATTGATACCGGTGGTTGCCTATGAAAACCGCTATACGACCCGGTCCGTGAGTGGTTTGGGTAATCAGGAAGGCTGCAGTGCGCCCCAGCTTCCAGTTGTCGGTGCCTACATATGCGGCCCTTTCCGGCGCGGACTGATCCGTGATGTAGGAGACAACCGGTTTGCCCATCTCCTTCAGCGAACGGATGGCCTGGCCAATGATGGGATGATCTGCCGCGACCACCGCAACGGCGTCGCATGAATCGCCCAGCGCAATCAGACGGCTCGCGATTGTCTCCGGCGTCAGCAGATCCACGAAGTCGACTATTGGATCGATGACCTCGTCGCGACGCTCGCGACAGGCGGCAATAATCTTCTTCCCGAACAATTGGTAGAGATCACGGGTCGACTGCTGAAGCAGGAAGCCCAATCGGTAGTGTGGAGATATTTTACGAGCCCGATCATCAATGGCTCCGATTCCGTAAAACCCAATTTCCTCCGCTGCGCTTTGTACTCGTTGGACGGTCTTCGGGCGTACTGAAACGGTGCCACTTAGAATTCGATTCACGGTCGCCACCGAAACGCCTGCCGCAGTAGCGAGATCGTGGATTGTCGGTCGCCTCATGAGCTCCATCCCAGCTATATCATCATGACTGATATCAAATGATACAAATGTCGCTTTGATACTATTTTCGCCTTCTAGAAATATCAAGCCTCCGATATGAATCCCACCCAATAGAGGGCCGATGTTTTGACGAGCCCAGTTGGGAATAGCTCCGCAGGGAGGCGCTGTTAGGATGGATGACCTTCAGTATGGAACGCGCGATAAACGCGGTAACTGGGCTCCGCATCGCCGGGCCGAGCCGGCGCCAATCTGGCATCGTCCGTTCAATGCAAAGAAGGTGGTGGCGTGGATTCCTGAATTTCTTTGGCCGTGGAACGCCTTTCATATTGCCACGTCGATTATTTGGGTGAACTTCCTTATCCCAAGCTGGCAGAGCCTCGCGACCTTCTCAGTTCTCAACTACTTCTGGCTATACGGCCTAAACGCCGCCGGCATATTCCTTTTCTACGGCTTCTTCGAGTTGCGCTATTACTTCCAGCGCAAGCAACAGAACCGCTTCAAATATAATCCAAAATTCCCTTCGGACGCGCCGTCTGACGTGTTTTGGTTTCAAAACCAGAACATCGACAATTTCACGCGCTCGTTTTTCGTCACGATTCCACTATGGACAGTGGTCGAGATCGTGATGCTGTGGGTCTATGCAAACAGCTGGGCGGTCTGGCTGCCATGGACGACGAATTGGCTTTACCTCTCGTTCCTGGTGCTTTTCGCGCCGGCCGTGCATGAGGTCTATTTCTTCTTCCTTCACCGGGCGATCCATTGGCCGCCGCTCTACAAATGGGTGCATTCGGTCCATCATAACTCGATCAATCCAAGTCCCTGGTCGTCGCTGTCGATGCACCCAGTCGAAGGCTTCCTCTATCATGCTGAAGCCTGGCTGCACCTGTTGATCCCTTCTAATCCGGTCTGCGCCTACTTCACGCTGCACGGAGCGGGATTTGGAGCGGTGAACGGCCACCTCGGCTTCGAGACATTCGAAATCACCGACAAGGTTAAACTCGATAGCCATTCGTACGTGCACTACCTGCACCACAAGTATTTCGAGGTGAACTACGGCGGTGATGGGCTGGTACCCCTCGATAAGCTGTTCGGCACTTGGCACGATGGCAGCAAAGAAGCCGATGAGGTCATGAAGGCCCGCTTCCGCAAGAAGAAGGAAAAAATGCGTGGCCAGCAGGAAGGCCGCAGCGATCCCACGTCTGGAATGCCGGCGGAATAACGATCCAAACGCTGTTTCGACTGCGCCTGAGAGGAGTGGGCCCGGGACAGCAAGACTTTTTTTGTTGAGACCCCACGGGGTAAATTGGGAGGAAGACTATGAAGCTTTTCAAGACACTCGTGTCGACAGCGGTGCTGATTGGATTCAGCGCCGGCGCGACGCTCGCTGCCAATATCTTCGTGGTTGGCGGCAAGCCGGACGATCCGTTTTGGTCGATCGTAAAGCGCGGTGCTGAAGACGCTGGCAAGGTCGTCGAGGCCCAAGGTGGCAAGGTCACCTGGCTCGGGCCGCAGAACTATGACAATCTGGGCGTGGACGCCGCCGAATTGATCCGTCAGGCCATCGATCAGAAGGCCGACGCCATCGTTGGCCCGGACTGGGTGCCGGAAGCGATGGACCCGGCGTTCAAGGCAGTGAGGGATGCTGGCATTCCCCTGATCATCTACAACGCCGGCGGGCTGAAAGCGGCCGATCGTCTTGGCGCCATGAACTATGTCGGCTCAGACGACTACAAAGGCGGTGTCGCGGCTGGCGAGTACCTCACCAAGGCCGGCAACAAGAAGGGCGTCTGCATCAACACGCTGCCCGGCGCCGCCAATATTGAGGCCTTCTGCGGCGGCTTCAAGGAGGGGATGAAGAACGGCGGTGGCGAAGCCGACGTCCTGCCATTGCCCGCTACATCCTTCGGCTCGGCAACGGCCGTCGCCCAGGCGGTCAAAGCCTATCTGCTGCAGCACCAGGACGTGAATGCCGTCTTTACCATCGGCAACGTTGACGCCAACTCGGCCATGAACGGCCTTACCCAGGCCGGCAAGGTTGGGAAAGTGCAACTCTGCGGCATGAACTTTGACGAAACCATCCTGAACAACATCAAGGATGGCAAGCAAGCCTGCGCGATCGACCAGCAAGGCTACCTGCAGGGATACCTGGCTGTAGCGATCCTGAACGGCCACGTCAATTACGGCTTGGCGGTGCCCACCCGCGAGATCCTTACGGGACCAGGTATCATCGACAAGACAAACGTCGACGCCACCATCGCCGGTGTGAAAGCAGGGACGCGATAATCCTCCCGCCTGGGCCGCCCTCGCTTTACAGCGGGCGGCCCTTTTTCCCTCTCTCTGCGGCGGCCACATCGCGGCCGGCCGCGTGATCGCGGATTACCCTAATGGCACATCCCGTGACGTCCACATTAACCCCGGCGCCGAACCGCACGCGGTCCGGACTAGCCCTCGGCCGGCTGGCGCGTCGACCAGAGGCGGGCTCGTTCCTCGGGCTGGTCGCAGTTCTGCTTTTCTTTGGCCTGTTCGGCGGAAGTGCCTTCACGTCGGCAGCCGGCACGGCCAGCTGGTTGAACATCGCGTCTGAGATCGGGATCATCGCGCTGCCGATAGGGTTGCTGATGATCGCCGGGGAACTCGACATCTCGGTCGGCGCCGTGATCCCCGCAGCGTCGCTTACCGCTGCCATCATCTCGGGTCACTATGGCCTGCCCGACTGGCTTGGCATAACGGCCGCGCTTGGCCTTGGCCTCGCTGTCGGCTTCCTCAACGGGCTGCTCGTGACGAGAACCACCATCCCGTCGCTCATAATCACCATTGGCACCATGTTCCTCACGATGGGCCTGACGTTAGGTCTCACCGTCAAGATCGCCGGCAGCACCGGCGTCTCGCTTGTGCCGGACCCGCTCACCAAGGCAATTTTCGGCGACTATCTCGGCGGCATGTTCCAGGTCACGATCCTGTGGTGGGTGGTGTTCGTGATTGGCCTGTTCTGGCTGTTGCATATCTCCCCGATGGGCAACTGGATCTATGCACTCGGCGGCGACAAGGAAAGCGCGCGCAACGTTGGCATCCCAACCAAACGGCTGACCATCGGTCTGTTCATGCTGTCCGGCTTCAGCGCCGCTTTCGTCGGGGTCAGCGAGGTGATGGTTTACCAGAGTGCGCAGGTTCTGGCCGGTCAGTCCTTCATCTTCAATTCCATCATGTGTGTGGTCATCGGGGGCGTTCTGCTCACGGGCGGCTTCGGCTCGATCGTTGGCATCGTGTTTGGCACGATTACCTTCTCGATCGTGAACCAGGGCATCTACTTCACGAGCATGGATCCCAACATCGGAAGCGTCATAATTGGCGCGCTTCTTTTGATCGCGGTGCTGACCAACGACACCTTCCGGCAGCTGGCGCTCAGCTATTCGTCGAAGAAGGGGCCGCAGTCATGATGGACGCAATCAAATCGGTGCTGCGCCGTCCCGAAGCCGGCTCGATCCTCAGTCTTCTGGGCGTCGTAATGTTCTTCGTTCTGTTCGGCGGCGCCAGTTTGGGCACGCTCGTTGGCGCAGCGAGTTGGGTCAATTTCGCGGCCAATCTGGGCATTGTCGCAATTCCAGTCGGGTTACTGATGATCTCAGGCGAACTCGACATCTCCATCGGCGCTTTGATCCCCGCGGGTTCCATGACAACCGCCATACTCACCGGCTATTACGGACTGCCCATTGGGGTGGGAATTGCTGGGGCGCTGGCAGTCGGCGTGGCGGTCGGCCTGGTCAACGGCCTGCTGACGATCCGCACCTCCGTGCCCTCGCTCATCATTACTCTGGCCACGCTGGTCGCCATGCAGGGGGTGGTGCTCAGTGCTTCGGTGCTTCTGACCGGGACTGCCAGCGTTGCCCTGACCGCGCCGGGCTGGGCCAAATTCCTGTTCGGCCAGTTGATCGGTGGCAGCCACCAAGTCATCATCATCTGGTGGATCGCATTCGCCGTGATCATCGGCTTCGTTCTGCACAAGACCCGTTACGGCAATTGGCTGTTTGCAATGGGCGGCGATCGTGTCAGCGCCCGCAACGCCGGAATTCCGACAGACCGCATGACCATTGCGCTGTTTGTGTTGTCCGCAGTCAGCGCCACCTTTGTTGGCATCTGCCAGGCGATCCTGTTCAATTCCGCCCAAGTCTCCGGCGGCATGAACTTCATCTTCAACGCCATCGTGTCCGTGGTCGTGGGCGGCGTATTGCTGACCGGCGGTTTCGGGTCGGTTGTTGGTATCTTCGTCGGCACCATCACCTTCGCCATCGTCAGCCAGGGCATCTACTTCACCCAGATTGACCGGAACTGGTCGAACCTGATCATCGGCGTGATGCTTCTGGTGGCGGTGATGATGAACCAGTCCTTCCGCGACCTGGCTCTGTATTTCAGGCCGCGGCGCGAGCGAAGCGTGCCGCGGGAGCCAGCAAACCCATGAAAAATGATCTGCTACAGCAGCCAAGCAATGGGCTCGCACCGATCAACGAGCATCGACCTTCAATTTCCTCGCCTATCAACAGTGTCAGGCCAGCCGGATCGCAGATGGGAGATGAGCCCGCCATGAACGATAAACCTGCCATTCTCGAACTGAGAAACGTCAACAAGTCCTTCGGACCAATCGACGTCCTGCACGATATTTCGCTGAGGGTACGCGCCGGCGAAGTGCTTTGTCTGCTCGGTGACAATGGCGCCGGCAAGTCCACCCTCATCAAAACGCTCGCCGGAGTCCACAAACCCACCAGCGGCCAGATACTGATGGACGGTCAGCCGGTTACCTTCTCTGGACCTCGGGAGGCCCAGGCACAAGGAATAGCCACAGTGCACCAGTTCGGCGGCACCTTCCCGCTGATGAGCATCGGGCGGTCCTTCTTTGTGGGCGTAGAGCCGACCAAAGGCTGGGGGCCGTTCAAGATCTACGACCGCAAGCGCGCCAACGAGATCGCGGTGAAAGCGGTACGCGATTTCGGAATCACCCGCATTGATGACGGTGACCGCTTGGTTGGGGGCCTGTCGGGCGGCGAGCGCCAGTCGCTTGCCATTGCCCGCGCCGTCTATTTTGGAGCGCGTGTACTGATCCTGGACGAGCCCACTGCGGCGCTCGGCGTCAAGCAGGCCTCTCATGTGTTGCGCATTGTCAACGAGGCCAAGAGGCGCGGCCTCGCGGTGGTCTTCATCACCCACCAGGTCATGCACGCCATGGCCGTCGGCGATCATTTCGCGGTGTTGATCCGCGGCGCCATCGCTGTCGATTTCCGCAAGGGCGAAAAGTCCCGCGAGGAGATCACTGATCTGATGGCTGGCGGCGAGACCATGGCCGACCTCGAAGCCCAGGTCGAGGGCTACATGGAAACGCATGAGGGGCATCCACCATCATCCCTCCAAGTGGTGCAGGAACCAACCGCTTAGACCCACTCCAGAGCTCCAGCAAGGCGGCTGCACGTCACGGCGCGCAGCTGCCCATAAATTTAGAACGCAAAAAATAGGACTGAAATGACAATCCGCATTGCGGTGATCGGCGCCGGCCTGATGGGCGCGGATCATGCCAAGATAGTCGCCGAGGAGCTTCCAGGCGCAAAGCTCCAATTGATCTGCGACATGGACGAGCAGCGCGCTCGCCTGGTCGCCGATGCATGTGGTGCCGTCGACATTGCCACCGACCCCAACGGCGCCATCGCGCGGCACGACGTGGACGCCGTGATCATTGCGAGCCCCGATTTCACGCATGCGCCGCTCTCGATGGCCTGTATTGCCATGGGCAAGCGCGTTCTGTGCGAAAAGCCCCTTTCACAATCGTCCGCTGACTGCATCGCCGTGATGGAAACCGAACAGAAGGCAGGGGCGAAATTCGTCCAGCTCGGCTTCATGCGGCGTTACGATCAATCCTATCAGGAGATGAAGCAAACGCTCGACGATGGCCATCTCGGGCGAGCGCTGATGATACACAATTTCCATCGAAATGTTGAAACACCTGCGGCCGATTTCACCGGCGCTATGGCCATCACCAATTCGGCACCGCACGAATTCGACATCGTGCGTTACGTGCTCGGGACGGAATACGCCTCTATTTCCGCGTTCCAGCCGCGCCGCTCGGACGCGCGTGTCGCACCTGTTGTCATGATGTTGGAAACGGTGGACGGGCAGCTCGTCAACATCGAGATCAACAACAACGCCGCCTACGGCTATGACGTCCGCGCCGAGCTGATCGGTGAGCGCGGAGCCGTGGCGACGAACAACGTTGCCTACACCCGCAGGGAGTCGGCGCTTGCCCAAAGCACAAGCTATGACGTCGACTGGCGGACCCGCTATTACGATGCCTATCGCCGCCAGAACCGTGATTTCCTTCGCTTCGTCATGACAGGCGAGTTCCCGATGACCGCCTCGGATTGCTGGGACGGCTACTGCGCCGCCGTCGTTGCCGAGGCTGGCGTGGTGGCGTTGAAGGAAGCCCGTAGAACACCCGTCAAAATGATTGCTAAGCCGGAGTTTTACGCGTGAAGCTGGGTTTCGTTTCAGACAGTCTCGGCGGTTTGCCTTTCGACGCGCTGTTGGACCATGCAAAGCGCATGGGGGTATCTGGCATCGAGGTGAATACCTGCGGTTGGTCGACCGCCCCTCATTTCCGGCTTCCGTCCATGCTCGGCGACAGCGAAGCGCAGAAGCGGTTTACTGGAGCGTTCGAAGAACGTGGGCTGGAGATCATCAGCCTGAACGCAAACGGCAACCCGTTGCACCCAACGGACCCAGCTCAGGGTGAAGGCCTGAAAAACACGATCCGCGTCGCCGGCGAGATGGGCATTCGCACCGTCTGCACCATGAGCGGTCTGCCGGCGGGTAGTGCCAGCGATGTCATGCCGAACTGGGTTGTCTCCTCCTGGCCACCCGAGACGCAGACCATCCTTAGATATCAATGGGAAGATAAGCTGATACCCTTCTGGACCGAGATCGCGGCCCTGGCGAAGGCAAACGGCGTTGATCGCGTCGCGCTCGAACTCCATGGCAATCAGTGCGTGTACAACGTGCCCTCGCTGCTGAAATTGCGAGAAGCGGTGGGGTCCGTCGTGGGCGCCAACCTGGATCCCTCACATCTGTTCTGGATGGGGGCCGACCCCCTGGTCGCCGCCGAGGCGCTGGGCGAGGCCCTGTATCACGTTCACGCCAAGGATACGATGCTCAACAAGCCCGTTCAGGCCACGACCTCGCTGCTTGAGAATGGCAGCCTGATGAACATTCCGGCCCGGTCCTGGAGTTACATAACGCTTGGGTTCGGCCATGGCGAGGAGTGGTGGCGACAGTTCTGCTATCGACTGAAGATGGCTGGATATGACGGCTGGCTTTCCATCGAGCACGAAGACGTACTTCTGAATTCGCTGGAGGGGCTCGAAAAGTCCGTCGCGCTGCTCCAGGGCGTGATGCCGTCAGCTCCCGCAGACTTCAAACCACAAAATATCTGAGGAGAGACTCAATGCCCTGGGTTGACGCTTGTGCCGCTGATGAAATCGAAGCCGAGGAAGCCAAACGCTTCGAGAATGGCGGCCGCACCTTCGCCATCTTCCGCAACGACGCGGACGAATACTATTGTACAGACGGGCTTTGCACACATGAGAAGATCCACCTGGCCGACGGTCTTGTCATGGGGAATACGGTGGAATGCCCCAAGCACGCTTCCGTTTTCGACTTCACGACCGGCGAAGTAGAGACGCCACCGGCCTGCGAGAACCTCAAAACCTACAAGACGAAGGTCGAGAATGGCCGCATCATGATCGAGGTTTGAGTCATCATGGGCCAACTCTTCCAGCTAGCCGCCTGCGCCGAGATGCTGTGGCGCGACAAGCCAATCGAATGGCGCGCAGCTCGCCTGCACGAGATGGGTTTCCAGGTCGGCCTCTGGAACTGGCCCGACCATGATCTGACGAAGCTGGAGAAATCGGGGGCGACTTTCTCCATCATGAACGGCTACCTCCGTGGGCGCCTGACCGATGAGGAGGGCGCTGCGGAGTTGCTGGAAACGGCGCGACTGACCGCCCAGGTGGGAAAACGCTTCGGCGTCGCGCGGCTGAACCTCCATGGAACAGGGCTTGGCGAAGGTGGCTTGCCTGCTACGCCGGTCGAGGTGGTCACTGGCGCCATGTGGCTGAAGGCGCGCGATACGCTGCGCCGTGTCGCGGACATGGCCGAGAAGGAGGACGTGACCTTCACGCTGGAAAACCTCAATCTTCCTGTCGATCACCCGGGCGTGCCCTTCGGACGCGCGGAAGACGCATTGGCACTGGTTTCGTCGGTCGACCATCCGCGCCTGCGCCTGAACCTCGATCTCTACCATGCGCAGATCGGCGAAGGGAACTTGATCGAACTCTGCCGGGCCTGCCTGCCGTGGATCGGCGAGGTCCAGGTCGCGGATGTGCCGGGCCGCATGGAGCCTGGCACCGGCGAGGTCAACTGGCATGGCATAGCCAAGGCGCTGAAGGCGATGGGCTACGCCGGCCCCGTCGGGATGGAAGCCTTCGCCTCCGGCGACCCGGAAGCCGCGCTCGAAGCATTCCGCAACGCATTCACGGTGTAAGACAATGGTCCACAGGAACACCCGTCCTACCGTCGCCGACATCCGAGCCATGAAGGCGCGCGGGCAGAAAATCTCGATGCTTTACGTGACGACGCTTGAAGAGGCGGCAGCGGCCGACGCGGCGGGCATCGACATGCTCTCCATCGAGGGCCGGTTCTTCTCTCCCGAAATGCGCGAGGCGGCTGGGCGTTGCTTCGTCCAAGTGGGACTGCCATACGGCGGCTGGGGGACCTTCAACGGCCGCCCCCTGGCGACGGCCGAGGATTATCTGCGCGCAGCCTTCCATTTTGCCGCCATGGGCGGCGACTGCTTCTATTGCGCGGCCGCCTACGACATTCAAAAGGCACTCTGTGACAACTACGTGCCGATCGTCGCGCATGTCGGGCTTGTCCCTTCATACATCACCTGGACCGGGTTCCGCGCCGTGGGCAAGACTGCCCCGGAAGCCTTGAGCGTCTGGCAACAGGTGAAGCAGCTTGAAGCGATCGGTTGCTTCGGAGCCGAACTCGAGGTCGTGCCGGACCGGATCGGCGAGTTCATTTCGAAGAACACGTCGATGATCATGCTCGGTATGGGGGCCGGTCCGGGAGCCGATGCGCAATACCTGTTCGCGGAGGACGTGCTGGGCCACACCGAAGGCCATAAGCCGCGCCACGCCAAGACCTATCGCAATTTCGCGGCCGAGTTTGCGCGACTCCAACAAGAGCGGATTGCGGCGTTCAAGGAATTCATCGCCGACGTTGGTTCCGGCGCCTACCCGCAGCCACAGCACAATGTCGCTATCGCGGACGCGGAATACGGCCAATTCCTGGAGCAGACGAAAGCCTGAACCAGCTTCAGAGGCATCCCTCCAAAAGGGAGGGACGACCTCGTTACACATCGGCGGGGGAAGCAAGGCTCTCGCTGATTCAACAGATCAACCAGACACAGCAAAGCCAGAGGACAACCATGCTCAAAGGCGGCCTTCTCGGTGCCGGGCGTATCGCCGGCGTTCACGCCACGGCTATCTCGTCGCATTCCGGCAGCACGCTCGCCGCGGTGTCGGACATCAACACCGCAGCCGCGGAAAAACTCGCCTCCCAATATGGTGCCGAAGCTCGGACCACTGACGCGATACTCAATGATGTGTCGATCGACGCGGTGCTGATCGCGACTTCGACCGATACTCACTCCGACCTGATCGAGCGGGCGACTGTCGCCGGCAAGGCCGTGCTTTGCGAGAAGCCGGTGGATCTGAGCCTTGCCCGCGCGCGCGCTTGCCAGAAAGTGGCCGCCGGAACTGGCCGCCCGGTGATGATAGGTTTCAACCGCCGTTTTGATCCGAACTTTGCATCTCTGAAGGCAGCTACTGACAAGGGTGAGATCGGCAAGCCCGAACTCCTGTCGATCACGTCTTTCGACCCAGCGCCGCCCCCGGTTGCCTACATCAAGGTATCTGGTGGCCTGTTCCGGGACATGATGATCCACGATTTCGACATGGCGAATTTCATCATGGGAACTGCTCCCGTGGTGGTTACGTCAGTGGCATCTTCTATCGTCGATCCGGAGATCGGGGCGGCGGGTGACGTCGACACGGCTGTCGTCACGTTGACCTACGCTGACGGCCGGATTGCAGTTATCAAGAACTCGCGCCGAGCCGTCTACGGCTATGATCAGCGCGTGGAACTTCTGGGTTCGGAAGGCCTCTTGCAGGCTCAGAACAAGTTGGAAAACACGGTGGTAAAATCCACTGTCGCCGGCGTGATCGGGGCCAAGCCCACCTACTTCTTCCTGGAGCGCTACATGCCGGCCTACGCGGCCGAGTGGGCAGCGTTTGTCCAGGCGATCGCTGACGGCAAGGCTCCTCCTGTTACCTTGGACGATGGCATTGCCGCCCTGGCCATGGCCGAGGCCGCGACAACATCAGCAAAGACCGGTGCCCCTGTCAGCCCGGCAAGCGTGCTGGGCTGAGCGGCGATCGCAACGCCGTTACCAGACTGGCTGAATTGATGGCACCTCCTCCGGGTCCGTCGCGCCTGCGAGCTCAGCGCCAGTGCAGGCATCAAAGTACTTTTTGGAAAGCAGGATTGCCATGGGAAATCCACGTCCTGAAGTGATCATCGACGGGAAGGCCGCTGCGGCTATCCTGGCAGACAAGATCACCGCTGATGTTGCTGAACTCAGATGGGAGACCGGGTTGGTGCCCGGCCTTGCGGTCGTGCTGGTGGGCGACGATCCGGCGAGCGCCGTCTATGTCTCCTCCAAGCACCGCCAGACGGTTGCCGCGGGGATGGCCTCCTTCGAGCACCGGTTGCCCATGGAGACGACCGAAGACGATCTGCTCGCGTTGATTGAGAGGCTGAACGGCGATCCCGCCGT
This sequence comes from Mesorhizobium sp. M0598, assembly GCF_040320865.1. Lineage (NCBI taxonomy): Bacteria > Pseudomonadati > Pseudomonadota > Alphaproteobacteria > Hyphomicrobiales > Phyllobacteriaceae > Mesorhizobium > Mesorhizobium sp. M0598. The sequence goes on from NZ_JAMYQL010000009.1 coordinate 56,077, forward strand.
GCACGGCATCCTCGTGCAACTCCCGGTGCCGCCGCAAATCGATGCAGGTGCCGTGCTCAACGCCATTGAGCCGGGCAAGGACGTCGACGGATTTCATGTTCTTAATGCAGGCAGCCTGGCGACCGGCCAGGAGGCCCTCGTGCCGTGCACACCACTCGGTTGCCTGATGCTCCTGAAGGAAAGGCTCGGCGACCTCTCCGGACTGCACGCCGTCATCGTCGGCCGCAGCAATATTGTCGGCAAGCCAATGGCCCAGCTGCTGCTCTCGGAAAACGGCACCGTCACCATTGCGCACTCTCGAACGCGCGACCTTGCCACCATTTGCCGTTCAGCCGACATCCTGGTGGCTGCCGTGGGACAGCCTGAGATGATCAGGGGCGATTGGATCAGGCCAGGCGCGGTCGTGATTGATGTCGGCATCAATCGCGTGACGCAAGAAGGCAAGCCGCGGCTTGTGGGCGATGTCGCGTTTGCAGAAGCCGCTCATGCCGGGGCCATAACGCCCGTCCCTGGCGGAGTGGGGCCCATGACGATCGCCTGTCTGCTTTCCAACACGCTGACAGCGTTTCGTCGCAGCCTTCAGGCGTAGTCCGCTCAGGAAGAGAGCCAATGTTGAACTTTGCACTTCGCGTCAAATGCCGCTCCACCAGGGGGATCGCCGCTGCGATCTCGACCTTTCTCGCCGACCAGACCTGCAACATTACCGACAGCGCGCAGTTCGACGACGCCGACACCGGCAACTTCTTCATGCGGGTGAGCTTCCGCTCCGAAGGCGGATGGGGGCTGGAAGAACTCCGTTCGGGCTTCAAAACAATCGCCTCGCACTTCGGCATGGAGTGGGAATTCTTCGACGAGAGCGTCAAGCGCAGGGTCATCATAATGGTTTCGCGCTTTGGCCATTGCCTCAACGATCTTCTCTATCGCTGGCGTATCGGAGCGCTTCCGATCGACATCGTCGCAGTGATCTCCAATCACATGGATTACCAGAAGGTCGTCGTGAACCACGACATCCCGTTTCACCTCATCAAGGTGACGAAAGAGAACAAGGCCGAGGCAGAGGCACAGCAGATCCGTGTCGTCGAGGACACGGGCGCCGAGTTGGTCGTCCTGGCGCGATACATGCAGGTTCTCTCGGACGAGATGTGCCGGAAAATGTCGGGCCGGATCATCAACATCCACCATTCCTTCCTGCCGTCGTTCAAAGGCGCCAATCCCTACAAGCAGGCCTACGAGCGAGGTGTGAAGCTGATCGGAGCCACTTCGCACTACGTGACAGCCGATCTGGACGAGGGCCCGATCATCGAGCAGGACACGATCCGTGTGACGCATGCGCAGTCCAATGAGGACTATGTCAGCCTCGGCCGCGACGTCGAGGCACAGGTGCTCTCCCGGGCAATTCACGCCCATATCCACCGACGGGTTTTCCTCAACGGCAACAAGACCGTCGTTTTCCCTGCCTCGCCCGGATCGTTCGCCTCCGAGCGCTTGGGCTGACGTGGCTCTTGAAAGCCTTGCCGTCATGGGCTGGATCTCAGGACCGTCTGGCTGCCGGTTCTTCGAAGTTCTGGAGGTTTTCGGATGAAATCGCCTGTACTTGCACACAGACCGAAATGTCTTGATGAGATCAAAACTGCGATCGCGAAGCGCGAGCTTCGATTGACCCCCGCTCTCGAGAAGGTAGCTCGGCAAGCACTCGAAAAACCGGAGATCATTGCATTTGAAAGCGCTGAGGCAATCGCCCGCCGTTGTGGCGTCGGCACTACCGCTCTGACAAGGCTTGCCCGCTGTTTTGGATTCACTGCTTTTCGAGAGATGAAGAAGTTTTTTCAGGATAATATGCGCGCTCGAGGCGGGCGCTCTTTGCCGCCAAGCCACGAACGTGGTCGACCAGCGTGAAAATCTTCGACATGCGTGCAAAGCGATGGCATTGATCGTCAGATTGCCAGGCCGATTAATCAAATCGCATTTAGTAGCGCGGCCGCATGATCGGGTTCCGCTTATGTCGCAGACCGGCTGGAATTCAATGCCAGAAAGAGTCAGGTGGTGACGACGTCCAGCCCAACCTACGGTCCGCTCTCTAGGGTCAGTAGCACGAGAGCTGCCATTCCGCTTCCGGCCCAAACGCGACGTCTGAGTAGTGGTTCGGCAATGACCGCCCTTGGCGCAACCGCGACCTCCAGCGTGGTCGCCGCTAACGTCCGCTTTCAGGCAGTGGCAAGCTGACCGCAACGGCCGAGATTGCGGCGCTTTTCAGACAGACAGCTTTAGGTCCGGTTGCGGACTGGCGGCTCAGAGACGTCGATTCAGAAGCGGACCTTTAGGGGCCGGCGTGCATGTCGCGGAAGAGCCTAGGGTCGATGCCGAAGCGCCGTTCGAATGCTTCGGAAGCCGCCTGGGCGAGTAGAGTCCGACCTCCGCCGCGACTGATTTCAGTGAAATGCCGCGCGAGAGCAACACGGGCGCCGCATCCAGCCTGGCCGCCTCGGCGCACAATCCGGTTGCGCAATATCCTTTTCCTGGCGCCCGCCGTCCGTCTGGACCTTTTCGCCCGTTGGATTCCTCGCGGGCCGCAGATTTTCAAACGCTTCCGAATGTTCACGATGACCGATGCCGCGGAAAAGCAGGATCGTATCGCCGGCCCGATCTATCCTCGATCGCTCCTCTACATGGTCTCTGGTTGCTTCGAGGATCGCCCCGATGCGGCCATTGTCGGCATGGATCGTTACCTTCGACGCGCGGTGACCTCAGCCGGACGTGACTATGACGATGTGCGCCTTTGGTTGCAGGAGGGTAACCGGCTTGCTTATTCTCCAAGCCCCGCCCGTACCGCGCAGGGCCTCCAAACGAATTCCCTTCACCACGGCAGTTTCGACGACGATCCGGCTACCCTTGCTAGCCTCCGCTTCATAGTGGGAGCAACACCATGACCCACGCACCGGACGACTATGCCTTGGTTATTGGCGTCAACGATTATCCGGAGTGGAACAAGGGCGCGAAATCGCTCAAGGGTTCGGTCAAGGACGCGACTGATTTTCGCGATTGGCTAATTCATAAGGACGGCGGCGGCCTCGCGCCGGAGAATGCAAAGCTCGTCGTTTCGACTGTTGAGCCATTAGGCCCGCGGCAATGGATGATCGACGATGCCTTTCGCGCGATCCGTAATCAGTCCGAGGGAAAGTTGCGGCGGCGCTTTTATTTTTATTTCACTGGGCACGGCCATAGCCGTGCCGGTTCGTGGCAGCAACAGTCGCTCTGTCTCGCGAACTGGTCACCACTCGATGCTGGCGCTGCTCTTCATTTGGAAAGCTACATAAAGGCCTCGATTGGCTGTTTGAAATTTTCGGAAAGCGTCTTTTTTCTCGACTGCTGCCGCGTTCGAGCCGTGGTTCCGCTGGGGCAGCAAAGCGAGTTGGAGTGCGGGGACCCGGACGCAAGAAACCGCTATTCCGCGATTCTCTTTGGGAGTGATCAGTACGAGCCCACATTTGAAGGAGAGGTCAATGAGGAGATTCGGGGTCACTTTACCGCCGGTCTGCTGACAGTGCTCAAACAGGGGACGATCGAACTTAGCGACCTCCTCGACCGACTGAGGATCATAGTCCCGGATCTTGCAAGACCCAAAGAGCAGACAGTTCGAGCAGTCCCCGCAGACACAAAGATTTATCTTGGTCCTCCAGATCGCAAACCACTGCTGGAGAAATATGCTGACGACGGGAAAGGAGTCGGCACGCAGGTTTCAATCTCGGTGAAGAGCAACCTGACCGGCAGCAACACTGAGCAGGACGCGCCCACACCCCGGCCCGGCGACATTAGCATAATTCGCGACGATTTTCTTATCGCTCGCGGCGTTGGTTTTGTCAGCAAGCAGCTTATTCCGGGACATTATCAGGTCCGCATTGATCATGCGGAGGCATCTATCACTTACGACATTGATGTGGGCGAGCAACCGGTTGAGCAGCAGTTCGACCTTCCCCGACGCGCTTCTGCGACTCTGCTATCCAGCACAATAGACAAGCACGAGTGGCTGACCGATCCGGTAGTCGATGCAAGCAAATGGGATGCTTCGCAGGGCGGCCAGGCTATTTTCGTTTCTGTGCGTTCGCAGCAGCCGGGCGATGCGACGCCGATGGCAGGATCGCTATCGCTGTCGCTAAACAACCGAGGCAAGAATATCCCCATCTACGAGGGAAACTCACTGCATCTCGTGGAGCCGGGGACCTCTGACCTGCTTTACTTTGGCTCTGAAGGAGACATTTCAATCCTGCCGATCCCCATCGCGAAAGGGTGGGACACACACGTATTTATTCTGACTTATGAGGGTCGCCCCCAGCTTCCGACCGCTTCTATATCTATGCGGCCTTCTGGGGTCGGCTTCGATCCGTCCGATGCGTTGATTGATGCCTACGAACGGGGCATTGCAGACCTTGTGACCGGCGGCCCTGGACCCGACCCTGAAATTCTCGACTATTTGCTCTGGGGCAAATATCGAAACCCACTGTTCGGCTTGCTAGGCGCGCACTTTTTGATTCGCAAGCTTCGACGCGATCCCAAACCGGATCCCAACGATCTCCAACGTCTCGCGATCGTGGTCGAAAATTTGGGTGAGCTGCTTGGTGCGGATGCGCCCGACGTCGTTGCTCTGCGCCTTTGGAGGCAACTGATCTCCAAAGAGTGGCCGAGGGAACCTTTAGCTGGGCACTTGCCGCTGTTCAATGTCGGTTTCCAAGCTTTCATAGAGGCGACGGCATCGTCTGACGCAGCGATGGACAGCAGGCTCGACGACGTCGCGCTTGGCCTCGACGGGAATTCGCCATGGACGTTGTGGCGGCCTGCAAGGACCAGCAGCGTTTCCGCGAGTTGGAGCCTCTATCCGACACCACACACTACCTTCCATTTGGAAAGCGAATCGATTGGCAGGGTGAAAGCGATCGAGAAACTGTGGCGCAGAGATGGCTTTGTAGTGGAATCGACGCAGGCTGGCAGCTTGCGCAAGCTTCGGGCAATACGCCCGGAAGGTCACCGTCCCCGAAATTTCGATGCCGCCAGTCAGGCCAACACAATTCTCAGCATTCCTGACTGGGTGGTGAGTTACATGCGTGAGGCAGTTAAACAGAGCACGCGAACAGGCGGTGCGCTTGATCTTAGCCGGCTAGTCCGTCGCACTATGTTGCCGATGAATGTCCTCGTGGCAGCGAAGTCTCTGGCGGAACACTCTGAAGACGACGGTGGGGTGGTGGAGCCTATTCGAAGCTTCGGCACCGCTCCGCCTGTCGATTAGGAGGAAGCTTCTCCGCACTGGTTATGCCACGACATTTTCGTGAGGAAACAGAAAAGATCACGCCGACAAGGATGAGGATGACGGCGAAATGTCTGCCTGAGCCGCATGAGTGCTGACCGCCCATCGCGAGCGCTTGTGGCGCCGGCTCAGCGAAATCCGGCTTGCTCCGAAATTTTGCTACAGACCTGCACGCACCCGCCCCCCGCATGAGACAACCGTTTTGGGGGAACGGGCGGCATCGATCTAAACCACGAAGCCCCCCAATTAACCAAACTGCGGCACCAGCGAACAAAAAAGCGGCCAACCGCGCAAGAGCTTGGCATTCCGGGGCAAGTCGCTGCGGGACAGTTGACTACACGGCTGTTAGCACCAAACGTACAGGAACCGGCGTCACACCAAGCAAAGCGCGAGGTTGTGAGCCAACCCTTGCTCTGGTTTTAGCTCTGGTTTTAGCTCTGGTTTTAGCTCTTATAAAACAGCTAAGTCATTGAAATCATTAGCATCCTATTGCCAGCGAAGGTCTCCCTCTCCGCCACTTCGGAATGTGTCCATTCCGGACCCATAGGTAACAGCATCTCTCATCGCGCCGGTAATGGCTTAAGATGGCACGCTATGCAGCCTTCCGCCGCAATTGGCTCACGCTCAGCCACACCGCCGAAACCAGGAAATACAGGGCGCCTACTGCGGCATAGCCGGCCACGTTGGAGATCGATGGCGGCATCGGCATCCGCGTCTGCGCGATGAAAAACGTGCCTGCCAGTGCTGATTGCCCTCCGCTCAGGATCATCGCCCACTGCGCACCAGAGCTCTTCCAACGGCGGACGGCGGTGCCGAGTTGAAGCAGGCCGGACAGGATCGCCCATAGGCCGAACACGCCGAGCACCCAATTCATGCTCATCTTCAGCGCAACAATGACCGCGAGCGTTGTCGCCACACTGACCACGACGTTGATGGTCTGGGTGCGATTCTGTCCCAATCCTCCGCTGCGCGATGCGTCGACAAAATTGGCCAGGGCATCCCATGCAGGATAAGCCACGAGCAAAACCGCCGCGACCACCCCGGAATGCTGTCCCACCGTAAAGGCAGCCGCCACCCAGACAGCCGAGAATGCCGTCCGAGCGAAGTAATAGAGCTTGAGCCATTGTTCCTGGCTGGAGCGGGAAAGATCGCCACTGTGAATCGTCATTGGATCATCCTTTCGACTAGTAGGTAGGGACTCTCGACGAACGTCGCAGAGTGATTGCTATTATGGTTAGTTGAGATCTAGGCCCGCATCCGGGGGGAAGCGCGGAGCCGCTCCAGGAGCGGGCCCGTCACGACGGCGAATGCCTTCGGATCGCCATAGGCCCGTGCCGAAAGCATCGCGCCGTGAACGGTCGCCATGAACGCTTCAGCCTCGGCACGAGGGGTACTCATCAGTCGAAATTGGCCGTGCCGCGCACCGCGCTCCAGCACCGACGTCAGCCAAGCCGACAGCGAGCGGAAATGCGCCCGGACCTCAAGGCCAACTTCCTCGGGCAGCACGGGGAGCTCGCTTGCCAGCAGCGCGCAGATACAAAATGGGGCGCTGGCGTTCGCGATGCAGGCTTCCCAATACCCGGCATAGATCCGCAACTGTTCGAGCGGATCGGATTCGTGAAGTTCGACATTTGCCATCCCCGCTTCAGTTTCTTCGCGGTACCGCGCAACCAGCGTCCGAACCAGATCGACCTTGCTTGGGAAATGGTGATGGATGCTCGCCTTACGGATCCCGACCACATCAGCAATGTCGGCATAACTGAAACCGTTGTAGCCGCCAGCGACGATCAGTGAACGTGCACAAGCCAGGATGTCATCAGAGGTGGTAGACAAGTTGCTCATGCCTTTACCTACCTTCTGGTAGGATGGCAGTCAAGCCTTATTGCAACGCGAGCGACGAACAGAGAGCAGTAGCGTGGAATTAGGTAGCTATGGCGTAGACGTAGGTCCCATCTTCGTCGTTCACGGCCGTCCAATTCAAAAAGCTCCGGGTGTTTGTCGATCGAGGTAGCCATCCCACTTCGAGGACGAGGCAACACCCTCCGGCCGACCGGACCACCGCTAATCGCCGTGCGGCACTAGGCGTTTTGCACCGACTGCGCTATCTCCCCATCGTTAGCTTGTTCTATCGCTGGTTGAAGACTGGGAGGTTTCCATGGATCGGCGACTATTTTTGACAGGAATGTTTGGCATTGCCGGGGCCGCGGCCCTTGCAAGCACAGTTCGGCCAATCAACGCAGTGGCCGGCGTTCCAACTGCCAGAAGCGGCATTCTCGATGAACTCGAGGCGCCGGATGTCGAGACCTTCGACGACGACGAAACTCAAGCAGAGTTGCAACCAGTCTATCATCGCCGGTGGCACCGGCCGCGCCGGCGCCGCCGGCGCGCTTGGAGAAGGGTCTGTCGCGTTTACTGGCGAAATGGCTATCGGCGCAGGCGGTGCTTCCGCAGGCGCGTTTGGGTCTGGTTTCGATTCTAGCAACTGGCCGGCTTGAACCCTGGCCATCGCGGCCGGGGTTTTCGCCTCAGGCGGCCGTTAGCGCCCTTAGGGAGCTTTCCTAAGGGCGCGGAGGAGGCTGACGGTGTTTGCAGGTTTCAGAGCCACCAGCCTACGACTGGACGATACGACGATTTTCGCAAAGGTCGGAGGCACCGGTCCGCCGCTGCTGCTTCTTCACGGTTTTCCAGAAACGCATCTGATGTGGAGGGATATAGCCGCAGCCTTGGCGCCCCGCTTCACGGTGGTCGCCGCCGACCTTCGGGGCTATGGGCAAAGCGGATGTCCGGTTTCCTCTGCCGATCATAGCCCATACGCCAAGCGCGCCATGGCCGGCGACATGGTTCAGGCCATGAAGCAAGTGGGGTTTGAGCGGTTCATGGTTGCCGGGCATGATCGTGGCGGGCGGGTTGCCTATCGCCTGGCGCTCGACCATCCCGACAACGTGCTCAAAATCGCCGTCCTCGACATCATCCCCACCGCCGCAACATGGGATCGGGCGGATGCCAGACTGGCGCTTGGCTTCTGGCCCTGGAGCCTTCTTGCCCAGCCGGAGCCACTGCCGGAGCGTCTGATCGGCGCGGCTCCCGATGCTGTCGTCGACGATGCAATAACGCAGTGGGGATCGTCGGCGAAAACGGTCTCCAAAGAGGTCAGGAACGCCTATGTTGATGCGCTTCGCGATCCCGCGCATATTCATGCCATCTGCGAAGAGTATCGCGCCGCTGCGACGATCGATCGTGAACATGACGCGCTGGACCACGCAAACGGTCGTCGCATCGACTGTCCGCTACTGGCGCTATGGAGTGGCGAAGGCGCCCTGGAGAACTGGTATGCGCAAGAAGGCGGGCCGCTGGCCATCTGGAGGAAATGGGCCGACAGAGTGGCAGGACGCGCTGTCCAAGGCGGGCACTTTTTCCCGGAAGAGCACCCCGACAAGACGGCAGCGGCTCTCTCGGAATTCTTGGAAGACAAACAGGTCGGTCAGCACAGAGTATTGTAGAGGTCACATGCTTCAGTTACGCGGAACCTCGCGAGTGCTTCGCGGCCTAGATCGAGAACCCTCCGGAAATCCGCCTGTCCGGCATCAACGTGCTTGATAAGGGAATGAAGGCGATCTCCACGGCCACGCCTCTGATATGCAGCCTCATGTTTGTCGGAAGTTGCGCATCGCCTTTGCCGGCATCCTTTGATGCTGCGAAATACGACAAGATGAGTTGCGTCGAGCTCAACGTGGCGATAGGCGCGGTCGCCGACGAAATGTCGGCGACAGCCATCGCTCGTGGCAAAGTCGTCCACACCAACATTCCGGGCTGGCTGTTGGGAGGGCAGCGTGTCGCCTCGACCGTGGCTGCCCGCCAGAGTGCGAAGATCGAGCGCTTGCGGCAGCAGGAGGCTGCGATTGCCGCGGCGAGACGAAGCCGGTGCTAATCGTCTCTTAGCCGTTCGATAAAACGCCTCTTATGGATATGCCGATCGCGGATCGCCTGCAGCCTGCGAGCAAAATCGTGGGTCGTGCCACATTCCTCGGCGATTGCCTTGAGGTCGAGCAGAAGGCTGGCGGCCTCATCGTAGCCGGGAGGGTTGCGGCGTTCGATCTCGCTCTCCACCTCACGCCAGACGCTCTCGCCGCGCCGCGAGAGCGCATCGAGCCGAATACGGCGGGCGCGCGCCTCTTCCGCCGCCTGCCGTTTTCTTTCAGCCTCTCGTTGCTCCTCCTGCGCGCGCTCGCGGGCCTGACGGATCGCCTCGGCACGGGCTCGCAGTTCGCCGGCCGAGCGCGGAACAGTGGCCATGGGGCTTCCAACAGAGACTTTCAACATCGAGCGATTCCGGACGAACGCCCGAAGCTCGTTTTCAACATGCCGATCGCCGTCGACAAGACGAACGAGCAGCGTCGTCTTTTCATGATCGGACAAGGCGCCGACTGAACGCCGGACCATATCCGGCGACAATTCCGTTGTCGTGCCGGCGGGACGCTCGGCCGCCGCAGCGACGAAGTCGGCGTCGAGCTGAAAGAAGCGCGCGAAAGCGTCGAGCGCGGGCGTCATCGGGCCGATCCCCGGCAAAGGCTCCGCCTCGTCCGGCTTGACGGAACCGATCTCGGCCGCCTTCAGCCACAGCAGGTAGAAAAGCCTCAGATCGCCGCCGAGCACGTCGGCGCGCAGCGGCGCCAGTGCTTCGAGCCAGTGCGAGTCGTCGTCCCAATTATTCCAATCGTCCGCAGGTTCCAGTTCTTCGCACAGGATGTCGACGATCAGGTTCTCGCCGGACGTGCTGATCTCGAGGCAATCGACCGCATGCAGGAATCCCTCGAGACGCTGCCGGTCGATTAATCGCGCTGGAAACCGGATCATCAGCCGGTGGGTGCCCCAATTCGCCAAATAGAGATGAAGATCGAACCAACGCCGCATCAACGCGAGCGGATCGCCTTTGAAGTCGCCCCACTCGTAGAAATTCGTGAAGCTCGTGGCCGTAATCCGCGCCCGCGTCGACACATCGCGCAAGTCCCGGCGATCCGCTTCGCTGAGTGGGCGGTCGACCGCCCGAAACTCGTAGTATTGATATTCGCTCATGGTTGCTTGGCTGCTGGCCGATCCTCGTCCCACAGGTCAGTTCAGGATAGAGCTGTGTCGAGATCGAACTCGCCCCGTCTGGTATTTTCTGCACAGGAATTTGCCGTTTGTGCGGATGAACCGTTGAAAGGCGGCCGGCCTGTCGTAGATTTGGCAAGCGCGAACGGCAGCGAGGATGCCATGAAGAAGGAAGAACTGGACTCCGTCCTTGGCCGGGGCAAGCCCGGCTTCGATCTCGGTCCGATAGAAGATCAACTACATGACGTGGCAAACGAGCAGCAATTGCCGGATGTCGCAATCATTCACTGCATAGCGAGGATTGAAGAATCGGCTCCCGCGCTGCGTGCCGTCGTCACAAGAGCGGCCGAAGGAGAGGCTCTGTCGCGGGATGATCAGATGCTGCTCTTGCGAGGCATCTACATTCTGGGCGGCGCTCGCGACACTAGAACGTTCGGGCCCTTGTTGCGCCTGCTGCGCCGGCCGGGACGCGACCTTGATGACCTGCTCGGCGACGTGGTGACCGAGAGCATGGCGCGTATCGTCGCCGGCGTATTTGATGGCGACGCCGACGCTTTGTTCAGCTTGATCAGCGACCGCTCCGTCGATGAATTCGTCCGCGATGCAGTTTTGGGCGCAGCGACCTTCCTGACCTGGGAAGGCCGCATCGAGCGTGATCGAATGCGAGATTTTCTCGAGCAATTCCACACCGAGAGGCTGGCCGATGACGACGATTTCGCCTGGATCGCCTGGCTGGGGGCGATCGCCCTGCTTGGCTTGCGCGATCTGGCGTCACTTGTTCACAGCGCATGGGACGACGGCCGCATCCCCGAAGGGGTAATCGAGCGCCGCGATTTCGAAGACGATCTCCTGGCCGCCGAGCAAAGCCCAAACGACATGGATCGATTCGAGCGCGCCGCTCTCGGCTATATCGACGACGTGCTTGAAGCGTTGGAATGGACCAGCCACCTTGAGTATTTTGGCGAGGAAGATTGGCAATCGCCCTTGCCGGAACAAACTTGGCTCGACGAGTTGTCGAGATTGACAGCGCCGGTCACAAATCCTTGGCGCCATGTCGGACGCAATGATCCGTGTCCCTGTGGAAGCGGCAAGAAAGCAAAGAAATGCTGCCTGGCAAACTAACCTGTTGCAGTGTCGCTCAATTGCGAGTTTGATTTTTGGCTACCCTCACGCCGATCCACCGGGCTGATGCGCAGCGATCGCGCCGAGGAATATCTCGCCGAAATCCTTGAGCTTGGCGGCGCCGACGCCGTTGACCGCTGCGAAGGCGTCCAGATCACGCGGGCAGCGTTCGGCCATATCGATCAGCGTGCGATCGGAGAAGATCACGAAGGCCGGCACCTGGCGTTCCCGGGCAAGACGCAGCCGTACAGCCTTGAGCGCGGCCAGCAGCGCCGAATCCAGACCTTCCATGCCTGCTGCGGTATCCTCAGGACGTATCTTGCCTCGCGATGACTGGCGCGCGTCCACGCGATACCGGAACGAAGCCTCGCCCCGGGCCAACGCACGGCCCTTCTCGGCAATGGCGAGGCCGCCATGGCCGGCTGAGTCCAATGTCAGGAACCCTCCCGCGACGAGTTGGCGGAGCAACGACAGCAAGAGATTCTTCTTATGCGCCACACCGGTGCCGAAGCTGGCAAGCCTGTGGTGGTTCCTGGCCAGGACCTTCTCGGTTTCATGGCCGAGCAGCACATCGACGACATGGGCAGCACCAAAGCGCTCGCCGGTCTGTGCGATCGCCGCCAGGATGATCCGCGCCTCCGCCTCGCCATCCGCATGCGGCGCCTGATCAAGGCAATTATCGCAATTGCCGCAAGGCGAGGCGTTTTCGCCGAAATAGCCAAGCAGGATCTGGCGCCGGCACTGCGTCGTCTCGCAATAATCGATCAGCGTTTCGAGCCGGCCATGCGCGCGCCTTTTGTGCTCAGCCGGCGCATCCTCGTCTTCGATGAAAAGCCGGCGCATGCGTATATCGCCGAGACCGAAGAGCATATGTGCCTCGGCCGCCCGCCCGTCGCGGCCCGCCCGCCCGATTTCCTGATAATAGGCCTCCAAGCTGCCCGGCAGGTCGGTGTGGAAGACATAGGCGACGTCCGGCTTGTCGATCCCCATGCCGAAGGCGATGGTCGCCACCATCACCACGCCGGACAAGGTCATGAAAGCGTTTTGATTCGCTTCACGCGCGTCCTTGCTCATGCCGGCGTGATAGGCGAGCGCGCGTACGCCGTTCCGCTCGAGGAACGCCGCCATCTCTTCGGTCTTTTTGCGTGACAGGCAATAGACGATCCCGCTGCGGCCCGCATGGCGCTGCACGAAGTTTAGTAATTGGCGCTTGCTGTCCTGCTTGGGCTCAATGCCTAGCTTGATGTTCGGCCGGTCGAAGCCGAGCACCACGGTATCGACGCGCCCGTCGAACAGTTGCGCGGCAATGTCGGTGCGCGTCGTCTCGTCCGCCGTCGCCGTCAGCGCAATGATCGGCACTTTCGGGAAGATATCACGTAGTCTCGACAATTCTTCGTATTCGCGCCGGAACGCCGGTCCCCATTGCGAGATGCAATGTGCCTCGTCGATGGCGATCAGCCGGACATCGAGCTTGGTCAACGCCTCGAGCATTCGCACCGTCATTAGCCGCTCCGGTGCAAGATAGAGCAGGCGCGTCTGGCCTGCCGCGACACGGCGCCATCCAGCGACATTGGCATCGCGGTCGAGCGAGGAATTGATCGTATCGGCCGCCACGCCGGCAAGGCGCAATGCGGCGACCTGATCCTGCATCAGGGCCACCAGCGGCGAAACGACAATGGTGAGCCCGCCCAGCACCAGCGCCGGGACCTGGTAGCAGAGCGATTTGCCGGCGCCGGTCGGCATGACAGCCAGCACATGATGCCCGGCCAGCAGCGCCTCCATCACGGCCGCCTGGCCGAGACGAAAGTCATCGAAGCCGAATACATCCTTCAGGACGCGCCGCTTGGAATCCTCTGTCGGGATGCTCGCTGCTACCTGCATTACAGAACTTTCGGGGATACGACCTGCCGAAATTCCCCGGCGAATCGCCAGGTGATTGCCTGGACAGCAGATTCGAACATTTATCGACCCCTCTGGTCTTGTCCGCGGCACCGCCTGAGGCGAACTTCTCTCTCATTGGCCGATATCAGACCGTCGTTCCAGCCCCTATTCGCTTTGGCTGTGAATATCGCACCGCCTCGGTTAATCCTATCTTCACCATCATTCGGCAGGTTCAGGTTCTGCGGTGATGTTTTGAGTACCGCGGCGCCACAAGCGCCCAGGCAACACGCCCGCGTCTCTCCGGAGGCGCGGGTTTTTTCGTTCTGAAAACCGGCTGCCTGATCTTCGGGCCCGCAGCTCAGTCGAGGAAATCGGCGCGGTGCGGCGTAAAGCTGTCGACCAGTCGTCCCGCCTCCAGCGCCTTGACGCCATGGACAAGGTTGGACGGGACGATGAAGCTGCTTCCGGTCTCTAGGATTTCGGTCCTGCCGTCGATGGTGACTTCGAAGCGGCCTTCGGCGACATAGCTCGCCTGGACGTGCGGGTGCGAGTGTAGCGCGCCGACGCCACCCTTGTCGAAATCGAATTCGACCATCATCAGCTCATCCGTGTGCAGGAGCACGCGCCTGCGGTTGCCATCCGGCGTCGGCGTCCACGCAGCCTCGCCGGCATGCGAGAAGATTTTGGTTCCGGTCATCGCCAAACTCTCACCTTTTGTTGTTCATCGTGCCAGCCAGCCGCCGTCCACCGGCACCACCGCGCCGTGCATGTAGTTGGACGCCGGCGCCAGCAGGAAGACGGCTGCGTCGCCGATGTCTTCCGGCGCGCCCCAGCGGCCGGCCGGAATGCGCGCCAGGATCGAAGCGCTGCGGTCGGGATCGGTGCGCAGCGCCTCGGTGTTGTTGGTCTCGATATAGCCCGGCGCAATGCCGTTGACGTTGATGCCCTTTGCCGCCCATTCACATGCCAGCAGGCGGGTGATGCCGAGCACGCCGTGTTTGGAGGCGGTGTAGGAGGCGACGCGAATGCCGCCCTGAAAGCTCAGCACCGAAGCGATGTTGACGATCTTGCCACGCCGTCCAGATTCGGCAAGCACGCGCCTGGCAAAACTCTGGCTGAGGAAGAACACCGTCTTCAGATTGACGCCCAAGACGTCATCCCAGTCGGCTTCGGTCAGGTCGACCGCATCGGCACGCCGGATGATGCCCGCATTGTTGACCAGGCCATCGAGCGGTCCGGTGCCGTCCCAGACGCGGTCAAGCATCGCCTGGGCAGCTGCATCATCACCAAGATCGCAGCGGACCGCCTCGAAGCGGCCGCCGACAGCCGCAATCTTCCCCGCCGTCTCGTCCATCGCCGACCGGCCGACGCCGACGACCGCGCCGCCTGCGCGCGCGATCGACACGGCGATGCCTTGGCCGATGCCGGTATTGGCGCCGGTGACGAGGATGCGCTTGCCGGCAAGGCTGAAGGCCGAGAGATCGCTCACTTGAGCTCCTCCATCGCCACCAGGTCGACATCGGTGTAGTCGACATTATCGCCGGCCATCGCCCAGATGAAGGCGTAGTTGGAGGTGCCGGCGCCCGAATGGATCGACCATCCCGGCGACAGCACCGCCTCCTCGTTGCGCATGACGAGATGGCGCGTTTCGTCCGGCTCGCCCATGAAATGAAACACCCGCGCCGCCTCCGGCAGATCGAAATAAAGATAGGCTTCCATGCGCCGGTCATGCACATGGCATGGCATGGTGTTCCAGACCGAACCGGAGGCAAGCTGCGTCATGCCGACGACAAGCTGACAGGTCTTTACCCCATCGGCATGGATGAACTGGAAGATCGAGCGCTCGTTGGAGGTTGCCTGGCTGCCGAGATCGAGCCGCTTGGCATCGCCGATGCGGATCAGCCGGTTGGGATGGCTCTGATGCGCCGGCGCGCTGAGCAGGTAGAACTTAGCCGGCTCAGCCAGATTGGTCGCAGCGAACGACACCTCATCGGTGCCCATGCCGAGATAGAGCATGTCGCGTGCCTGCAGCTCGTAGGATTGGCCGCCGGCTTTGACGACGCCTGCACCGGCGATGTTGACGATGATCATCTCACGGCGGTCGAGAAAATTCTTGGTCCCGGTCGGCTTGATCGCCTGCAGCGGCAGCGGTGTACCGGCGGGCATGGCGCCGCCGACGATCATGCGGTCGTAATGGGTGTAGGTCAGGCCGATGCGGCCGGGCTGGAACAAGTCCTCGATCAGGAAATTGTGTCGCAGCTCGTCCGTTCCCATGGCTGCGGCAGAAACAGGATCGATGGCGAAGCGGGAGGTGAAATCCGTATGACTGTCAGTGTGATTCATTGCTGTCCCATGGGGCTGCCTCAATTGCTTATTCAGTTGCCGCGGCCTTGACCGAGTCGGCATAAAAAACCTGGCGCGCGTGCAGGCGCTCGCGATAGCGCTGCTGGCTGGCACCGAGATGCGCGCGCATCGCCTCCCGCGCCGCTTCGGCATCGCCTGCCGAGATGGCATTGAGGATCATCAGGTGTTCGCGCTGAAGGCCGCGCTGGTAGGCGTCGGACTGTGCGAACTCGGTCGACCAGGGCGAGGTCACATCGCAAGGAATAGCGCGCCGGCCGAGCACGTCGAGCATCTCGACATAGAACGGATTGTTGGTGGCGCTGGCGATTGCGCGGTGGAAGGCAAGGTCTGCCGGTCCAGTCGGCTCGCTGTTGAGGAGCAGCCGTTCGAACTCGAAGAAGGCTTCCTGGATTGCCGCTTCCTGCGCGGCGTTGCGCCGGATGGCGGCGAGCCCGGCGGATTCGATCTCGATCGCCAACCTGACTTCGAGCACGTTGAGGGCAATCGAATCCTTGCTGCCCATCTCCGCTGCCAGAGCACCGAACGCTGTCGAGATATGTTCGGTGACGAAAACGCCGGCGCCTTGGCGCGGCTCGACCAGGCCGTCCGCGGCAAGCTTGGCCAGCGCCTCGCGTATTACGGTGCGGCTGACCCCGAAGGTTTCAGTCAGCTGGCCCTCGGTCGGCAGCTTTTGCCCCGGCTGGATCTCGCCCGCCTGCAGCTGTTTGCGGATCGCCGTGACAACGGTTTCCGAAAGCTTCGGTCTTCGTTCGACGCGGAGCCCGACTGCAGTGTCCGATGCCATGTCGCACCCCCTACTTGAAGACGCTCGGCAGCCATAGCGAAATGGCCGGAATGTAAGTGACGAGCGCCAGCACCACGAGGCCTGCGCCATAGAATGGCCAGATCGAGCGCATCGATTCCCAGACGGATATCTTGCCCACGGCACACGCCACGAACTGCACTGCGCCCACCGGCGGCGTGTTCAGCCCGATGCCGAAATTGAGGATCATGATGACGCCGAAATGCACCGGATCGACGCCGTAGGCCTGCGCCACGGGCAGGAAGATCGGCGTGCAAATTATGATCGTCGGCCCCATGTCCATGAACGTGCCGAGGAACAGCATCAAGAGGTTGAGCAGGAGAAGCACAACCAGCGGATCGTCCGAGATCGCGTTCATGGAGGCTATCAACGCTGCCGGCACTTTCAGGAAGGCCATCAGCCACGAGAACGCCGCCGCCATGCCGATGATGAGCAGCACCATGGCCGTGGTGCGCACGGCGCCATGGGTAGCATGAACGAACCCTTCCCAGGTCATCTGCCGGTAAACGAAGACGGTCACGAGCAGCGCATAGATGACGGCGATACAGGAACTCTCGGTGGCGGTGAAGACGCCCGATCGCACGCCGCCGAAGATGATCGCGATCAGCAGCAGGCCGGGCACGGCGACGGCGAAAAGATGCGCGACCGCGGTGAAGCCCGGAAACGCCTCGGTCGGATAGCCGCGGGAGCGCGCCACGATATAGGCGGTGACCATCAGCGACAGGGCCAGTAGCAGGCCCGGGATGATACCGGCCGTGAACAGATCGGCGATCGAGATCTTTCCGCCTGCCGAGATCGAGTAGATGATCATGTTGTGCGACGGCGGCAGCAGCAGCGCGATCAGTGCCGCCATCGACGTGACGTTGACGGCGTAGTCCGCTCCATATCCACGCGCCTTCATCTGCGGGATCATCAGGCCGCCTACCGCCGCTGCCTCCGCCACCGCGGAGCCCGAAATGCCGCCGAACAGTGTAGCGGTTGCAATGTTGACCTGGCCGAGGCCGCCGCGCAAATGGCCGACGAGCGAGCCGGCGAATGCAACGATCTTGCTGGCGATGCCGCCGCGCACCATCAAGTCGCCGGCGTAGATGAAAAACGGAATGGCCAGCAGCGAAAAGACGCTCATGCCGGAATTCAGGCGCTGGAACACGATCAGCGGCGGCAGGCCCATATAGAGGACGGTGGCGAGGCTTGCGACGCCCAGGCAGAAAGCGATCGGCGTGCCGATAAGCATCAGCAGGGTGAAGACGCCGAAGAGAATCCACAGTTCCATGGCGTCAGACCTTTACGTTGGCGGTGTCGAGTTCGGCCGCGACTTCGGCCGGCGGCAGTTCATCGAGGGCATCGTCGATCGGCGCGCCGGAGAGGCGAAGCACGATGCGCTCCAGCGTGAAGAGCACGATGAGCGCGCCTCCCGCGACAAGCGGGACATAGTCCCAGCCCCCCGATATGCCGAGTGACGGCAAGACGGAGCCCCAGGTCAATGCGACCAGCTGGCTGCCATACCAGATCATGCCGATGCCGAAGGCGAGCGCGACAAGATCCGAAATCATCCGCAGCCAGCGCTTGCCGCCTTTCGGCAGCACGTAGAGCAGGACGTCGAAGCCAAGATGGTAGTTCTCGCGAACGCCGACGGCAGCGCCGAGGAAAATGAACCAGCTCATCAGCATCACCGAGCCCGGCTCGGTCCAGCTCGGCGAACGGTTCAGAACATAGCGGCCGAACACCTGCCAGGCGACGAAGGCGGTCATCAGCACCAGCCCGATGCCGGCGATCGACAGCGCCGCCGTGCTGACGCGCGACATCACTTGCGCGACGCCGGACAGAAGCGGTCTTGGTTTTGGGCTGGAAGTCACCGGTTTTCTCCCCAGGAGGATGGCGGCGCGGAATGTCCGCGCCGCCGCTTTATCACTGCACGGCCTTGATGGCTTCGACCATGGCCTTCAGCTTGTCGTCCTTGACGTGCTTCTCGTAGACCGGCCCCATCGCGTCGATGAAGGGCTGCTTGTCCGGCGTCGTGATCTGCGAACCGGCCGCCTCGACCTTGGCGCGCGATTCCTTGACCTTGGCGGTCCACAGCTCGCGCTGCTTGGCGACGCTCTCCTTGGCGGCCGCCTTGAAGATCGCCTGGTCTTCCGGCGTCAGCTTGTCCCAGCTCGACTTCGCCATGACGAAGGCTTCCGGCACCATCGTATGCTCGTCGAGCGAATAGTACTTGGCGACTTCCGCATGCTTGGCGGTGTCGTAGCTCGGAAAGTTGTTCTCCGCGCCGTCGATCACTCCGGTCTCGATCGCCGAATACACCTCGCCATACGGCATCGGCGTCGCGTTGGCGCCGAGTGCCGCCACCATGTCGACGAAGATGTCGGACTGGATGACGCGGAACTTCATCCCGGCCATGTCGGCCACGGTGTTGATCGGCTTCTTCGAATTGTAGAAGGAGCGCGAGCCGCCGTCGTAAAAGGCGAGCAGCACCAGCCCGACCTGGTCGAACGCCGCCGCGATCTGGTCGCCGATCGCCCCGTCCATGACCTTGTGCATATGCTCTTCCGAACGGAAGATGTAGGGCAGCGAGGGCACGGTGGTCTCCGGGATGAGCCCGTTGAACGGCGCCATCGAGACGCGGTTGAGATCGATCACGCCGGTACGCACCTGCTCGATCGTGTCCTTTTCCTCGCCGAGTTGCGCGGAAGGATAGATCTCGACCACATAGCGGCCAGCCGTGCGCTCCTTCACCAGCTCGCCGAAATATTTGACCGCCTCGACCGTCGGATAGCCATCCGGGTGGGTGTCGGACGACCGCAGGACCGTCTGGGCGCTTGCCGAGCCGGCCAGCAGTGCGGCGGCAAGTAGCGTAGCTCCCGCCAGTCTCGAAAAATGCAGCATTGGTTTCCTCCCTTTTTGAACGATGGCGGCAAGCGCCGTTAGAGCCGGTACGCCTTTTTCGCGAGCGTATAGGCAAGTTCCTGCGCCAGCTCGTGCGCCTCGTCTTCGCCGAGCCGATGCTCGGCGACGAGACGCGCCAGAAAAGCGCAATCGACCCGGCGCGCCACATCATGGCGGGCCGGTATGGATGGAAAGGCGCGGGTGTCGTCGTTAAAACCGACGGTGTTGTAGAAACCGGCCGTTTCGGTGGTCATCTCACGGAATCTGCGCATGCCTTCGGGGCTGTCGTGGAACCACCAGGCCGGCCCGAGCTTCAATGCCGGGTAGACGCCGGCGAGCGGCGCCAGCTCACGCGCATAGCTGGTCTCGTCGAGGGTGAAGAGGATGATGGTGAGGTCGCGCTCCAGCCCGACGCAGTCGAGTAGCGGCTTCAGCGCCGTCACATAGTCGGTTCGGGTCGGAATATCGAAGCCTTTGTCCCTGCCGAACTTGTGAAAGATAGAAGGCGAATGATTGCGCCAGGAGCCGGGATGGATCTGCAGGACCAGCCCGTCGTCGCGGCTCATCTTGGCCATCTCGGTCAGCATCTGGGCGCGGAACAGTTTTCGCTCGCGCTCGTCGTCCGAGCCCCGGCGGATGCGGTTGAACAGCTCCTGCGCGGCGGCATCCGAGAGATTGGCGGTTTCGGCCGTCGGATGGCCGTGATCGGAGGAAGTCGCGCCAAAGCTCTTGAAGAAGGCGCGCCGCTGGCGGTGCGCATCGAGATAGCCGGCCCAATTGCCGGTGTCGCAGCCGGTGATCTCGCCAAGCCGGTCGAGATTGGCCGAGAACCCTTCGAAGTCGGGATCGACGATCGCATCCGGCCGATAGGCGGTGACGACGCGGCCCTCCCAGCCGCTGTCGCGGATCATCTGGTGCCATCTGAGATCGTCGAGCGCGCCTTCGGTCGTTGCGATGACTTCAATGTTGAAGCGCTCGAACAGCGCTCGCGGGCGAAAATTCTCCCACTGCAGCAAGGTCGAGATCATATCGTAATGGCGGTCGGCGGTTGCTGCCGTCAGCGGCTCGTCGATGCCGAACAGATGGGCAAGCACATGGTCGAACCACAGCCGGGTCGGCGTGCCGCGGAACAGGTAATAATGCTCGGCGAAGCACCGCCAGATCGTTCTGCCGTCGGTTTCCACCGGCGAGCCGTCAAGCGTCGGCACACCAAGCTCCTCAAGCCGAACGCCCTGGCTGAACAGCATGCGGAAAATGTAGTGGTCCGGCACGATCAGCAACTGCGCCGGATCGGGAAACGCCTCGTTGAGCGCATACCAGCGCGGATCGGTGTGGCCGTGCGGGCTGACGATCGGCAGGTCCTTGACCGTGGCGTAGAGATCGCGGGCCAGCGAAAGCGGGCGCGCCTCGGCGGCAAACAGCAAATCCGGATCCGTCAATGCGGCCACGTAAATCCTCCCAATCCGGACATCGGTAGGGTTGGAAAGAAATAATGTCAACATACAAAAACTGGGTTGTTGTATGATGACTTTTCGTCGGCCATTGCCCATTGTGCGTGACGGCATCGGGTGTTACGCCGCCTGCCAGCAGTGACACAACAATCTCGATCAGACACGTGGCGCAATGACCAATAGACGCCTTTCCAACAGCACGCTGAAGGCACTGCCGGCTTCGGTCGCGGTCCCGCGCTACGCCCGCGGCGGCGTCGCACCTGGCATCGTCCATCTCGGCGTCGGTGCCTTCCATCGCGCCCACCAGGCGGCCTATGTCGACGACTGCCTGGCGGCGGGCGAGGCGGACTGGGGCATTGTCGGCGTGTCCTTGCGCAGTCCTGACACGCGCGACGCACTGGAGCCGCAGGATGGCCTCTATACGCTGGCGATCAGGAGCAGCATCGGCGAAGAGCTGCGCGTCGTCGGCTCGATCCTGTCGCTGCTGGTGGCGCCGGAAGATCCGGCTGCGGTGCTCGCCGCCCTGACCGATCCGCGCACCCGCATCGTCACGCTGACGATCACCGAAAAGGCCTATTTGAGGGCAGCCGGCGGCGGCCTCGACAATACCCACCCCGACATCGTCCATGATCTGGCCAACCCGCAAATGCCACGGACGGCGCATGGTTTCCTGACCGAGGCGCTGTCGCGCCGCCGTGCCGCCGACATCCAGCCTTTCACCGTGCTCTGCTGCGACAACCTTCCGGCCAATGGCGCCACGCTGCACCGCCTGCTGGTCGAATTCGCCGCGCTGCGCGATGCCAGGCTCGCCACTTCAGGCGATGCCAGGCTCGCCACTTCAGGGGATGCCAGGCTCGCCGCACACATCGCCGACGGCGTCGCCTTTCCGTCGAGCATGGTCGACCGCATCGTGCCGGCGACCACCGATGCCGACCGGGCGCGTATCGCCGTCGAGCTCGGCGCCGAGGATGCCTGGCCGGTGATGACCGAGCCGTTCTGCCAATGGGTGGTCGAAGACGATTTCCCGGCAGGCAGGCCGGCCTGGGAAAAGTTCGGCGTCACCATGGTCGGCGACGTCGGGCCCTTCGAGGACATGAAGCTGCGGCTGCTCAACGGTTCGCATTCGGCAATCGCCTATCTCGGCCTGCTCAGCGGCTACGACACGGTCGACCGCGCCTTTGCCAATCCGGCGATCCGGCAATTCGTCGACGGACTATGGGCCGAGGCCATCCCGACACTGCCGCAGGACGCCGGGCTCGATACGGCCGGCTACACGGCCCAGCTCGCCGAACGCTATTCGAACACCGCGCTCGCCCATCGCACTGCGCAGATCGCCAATGACGGCAGCCAGAAGCTGCCGCAGCGCATCGTCGCCTCGGCCCTCGATCGGCTGGGTGCCGGTGACCCGCCCGCGCATCTCATGCTGGTGGTGGCGGCCTGGATCACCGCTTGCGAAGCGCGCGGCAAAACCTTGCCGGAAGCCCATTTTACCGACCCGATCGACGCTCGGCTTACGGCGCTCGGCAGCCGGCCGGCTGATGAAACGGTGACAGCGATATTCGATCTCGCCGGCTTCGCCAAGGACCATTCCCACCGCATGACACTGATCGATCTGACGGCAGCCCATCTCGAGCGCCTGCGGCGGGGCGGACCTGCCGCTGCCTTCGCGGCGCTTGGCATAGGGAGTGAGAAGCCATGAGACAAACCTGGCGCTGGTTCGGGCCGGACGATCCGGTGACGCTTGCCCATGTCCGTCAAGCCGGCGCCGTCGGCATCGTCAGCGCGCTGCATCACCTCAATGACGGCCGCGCCTGGCCGGCGGACGAGACCGCCAGGCGCAAGGCCGACATCGAGGCAGCAGGCCTGACCTGGGACGTGGTCGAGAGCATCGTCGTGCACGAGGACATCAAGACCCGCAGCGGCGACTGGCGCAGCCTGATCGACAATTACAAGGCCTCGATCCGCGCCGTCGCCGCCGCCGGTATCAACACCGTCTGCTATAATTTCATGGCGATCACCGACTGGACGCGCACAGACCTCGATTATCCCATGCCGCATGGTGGCACGGCGCTGCGCTTCGATGTCGTCGAGCTCTGCGCCTATGACGTCTTCATCCTCGAGCGAGAAGGGGCGGAGGCCGATCACCCACCGGCCCGTATCGAGGCCGCGCGTGTGCGACTGCAAGGGATGAGCGACAGCGACAAGGCAAGGCTGGAGCGCAACCTGATCGGCTGGGTCCCGGCGCGCGAATTCATCTTCGATCGGGCAAGCTTCCGCCGCGCCCTCGACCTCTACAAGGACGTCTCCACCGAAGGCCTGCGCGAAAACCTGTTTGCCTTCCTGCGCGAGATCGTGCCGGTGGCCGAAGAGGCCGGCGTCAGGATGGCGATCCACCCCGACGATCCGCCTTTTTCGTTGTTTGGCCTGCCGCGCATCGTTTCCAAGGCAGCCGATGCCCGCGCGCTGCTCGACGCGGTCGCTTCGCCGGCCAACGGGCTGACACTGTGCACCGGCTCCTACGGCGCGGGCGCGCAGAACGATCTGCCGACGATGGCCAAGGCCTTCGCCGAAAACATCCATTTCGCCCATCTGCGCAATGTCACCAAGGAGCCAGACGGCTCTTTCCACGAAGCCGAGCACCTCGACGGCGACACCGACATGGTGGCGGTCGTGTCGGCGCTGATTGGCGAAGAGCGGCGGCGCAAGGCGGCAGGCAGGGCGGACTGGCAGATGCCGATGCGTCCCGACCATGGCCATGCCATCGTCGACGACATCGGCAAGAAGGTGAACCCCGGCTATTCCTGCATCGGACGGCTGAAGGGCCTCGCCGAACTGCGCGGCGTCATGCGAGCAGTAGAGGCACTGACAGTTTGAGCTATTTGCCTGACGGATCCAATATTTGTCGGGACGAATAGTCGACGCCTTTGGAATTCCAGAACAGCCGCACGGCCTTGCCGACCAGATTTTCATAGGGGACAAACCCGACACTGAACCGGCTGTCGGAGGCATTGTCGCGATTGTCACCAAGCACGAAGTAGTGACCTTCGGGCACCTCAAACACGCGCGTATTGTCGCCGATCGAGTTGTCGGTGAGGTTGAGGACGGAATGGGTGACGCCCCCCGGCAGAGTTTCGCGTTGAAGTTTGGCTTTCGAGAACTCTTCGGACGAAAAAGTGCCGGTATCGTCGAGTCCCACCGCGACATCGTTGATGTGAAGCACCCCGTCGATGATCTGGATCTTCTCGCCGGGAAGGCCGACGATCCGCTGGATGTAGTCCACGCTCGGATCGGGCGGGAACTTGAAGACAACCACATCTCCCCTTTTGGGTTCCGCGCCGAATATACGTCCATCAACGGGAAGCAAGTTGAACGGCTCGCTGTAGCGGCTGTAGCCGTATGCCATTTTGGAGACGAAGAGATAGTCGCCTTCCTGCAACGTCGGCACCATGCTGCTGGAGGGAATCGAAAAAGGCTGGAGCAGGAACGCGCGTATTGCGAATGCAGCCGGATACGAGGTCAGAAAGACGAGCACCAGCACCGAAAGCCCACGCGCGTACCATCTGTCCGGCTTGAACCGGTGCGCGAAGGGAACAACGATCGATGCCCACAGGGCCATCAAACCGATCCCTGAAAAATTGGCCCACCAAGCAAGATCGACGCCAGGCAATACCGGAAAGCCAATGTAAACAAGCGCGAAAACGACGACGCTGATCACCACCAGGCTGGCGACCGCCAGTTTGCCGCTGCCGATCCAGAGGAACCCGCCAAACGGGCCGCCAAAGGCCGAAACGAGGGCCGTCGACCATCTGGATCGCGAGATAGTTTCTTGTTGCACTGCTTGTTCTGTCATCGGCCACCCCCCACGCCAAGCCAGCCAGACTGTCCACCAAACAAAAAAGCGGGGCAAGCCCGCTTTTTCAGTTAGTCATTTGAGCGGAACTCACGCCGGCAGGATGGCGCCTTCGAGCGTGGTGAGCTGGTTGAGGAACTGCTCGGCCTTGCTGCGGGTCTGGTCGTCCTTGGCGTCGGCGGCGTCTTCCCTCGCCTCCTGGATGCGGCGGGCAAGGTCGGCGCGGTCGATGTCGCCGACGGCCACAGCCGATTCCGCGAGAAGCGTGCAGCCGGCCGGAACGATGTCGGCAAAGCCGCCGAACACCACATAGCGCTCTTCCTTGCCTTGCGCGGTCTTCAGCGTAACGACGCCCGGCTTGATTGTGGTCATGACCGGCGCGTGATGCGCCATGACAGTCATCTCGCCTTCGGCGCCCGGGATGACGACGGATTCGACCTGCTCGGAAACCAAGAGGCGCTCCGGCGAGACCAGTTCGAATTTGAAAGCTTCAGGCATGATCAATTTAGCGACTGGTGAATGGTGAATGGTGAACGGTCAGAAAGAATGACCTTCACTCAGCCCCGATTTCCTATCCGCTACTCCCCATTCACAATTCACTATTGACCATTCACCATCAGGCCGCTTCAGCGGCCAGGCGCTGTGCCTTCTCGACCGCTTCCTCGATGCCGCCGACCATGTAGAAGGCGGCCTCCGGCAGATGGTCGTAATCGCCGTTGCAAAGGCCCTTGAAGCCCTTGATGGTGTCGGCGAGGTCGACCAGCTTGCCCGGTGCGCCGGTGAACACTTCGGCGACGAAGAAGGGCTGCGACAGGAAGCGCTCGATCTTGCGGGCGCGGGCCACGGTCTGCTTATCCTCTTCCGACAGCTCGTCCATGCCCAGGATGGCGATGATGTCCTGCAGCGACTTGTAGCGCTGAAGGATCGACTGCACCTGGCGGGCGACCTGGTAATGCTCTTCGCCGACAACCATCGGGTCAAGCATGCGCGAGGTCGAATCGAGCGGATCGACGGCCGGATAGATGCCCTTTTCCGAAATCGCGCGGTTGAGCACGGTCGTCGCGTCGAGGTGGGCGAACGAGGTCGCCGGTGCCGGGTCGGTCAGGTCGTCGGCCGGCACATAGATCGCCTGCACCGAGGTGATCGAGCCCTTGGTCGTTGTGGTGATACGCTCCTGCAGCGCGCCCATGTCGGTGGCAAGTGTCGGCTGGTAGCCCACGGCCGAAGGAATGCGGCCGAGCAGCGCCGACACTTCCGAGCCCGCCTGCGTGAAGCGGAAGATGTTGTCTACGAAGAACAGCACATCCTGGCCCTGGTCGCGGAAATACTCGGCAACCGTCAGGCCGGTCAGGCCGACGCGAGCGCGCGCGCCCGGCGGCTCGTTCATCTGGCCATAGACGAGCGCGGCCTTGGAGCCTTCGCCGCCGCCCTTCTTGTTGACGCCGGACTCGATGAACTCGTGATAGAGGTCGTTGCCTTCGCGGGTGCGCTCGCCGACGCCGGCGAACACCGAGAAGCCGCCATGCGCCTTGGCGACGTTGTTGATCAGTTCCTGGATTAGCACCGTTTTGCCGACGCCGGCGCCGCCGAACAGGCCGATCTTGCCGCCGCGGGCATAGGGGGCCAGCAGGTCGAGCACCTTGATGCCGGTGACCAGGATCTGCGCTTCCGTCGACTGCTCGACATAGGTCGGCGCCGGCTGGTGGATCGAGCGCATCTCGATGCCGTCGACCGGGCCTGCCTCGTCGACCGGCTCGCCGATGACGTTGATGATGCGGCCGAGCATGCCCGGGCCGACCGGCACGGTAATCGGTGCACCGGTGTCATAGACGTCCTGGCCGCGGACCAGACCTTCGGTCGAGTCCATGGCGATGCAGCGCACGGTGTTCTCGCCCAGATGCTGGGCCACTTCGAGCACGAGGCGATTGCCGACGTTGATCGTCTCAAGCGCGTTCAGGATCGCCGGCAGATGTTCGCCGAACTGGACGTCGACAACGGCGCCGATGACCTGGCGAACCTTGCCTGCCAGGCCGGTTTTCTTGATGGTGGCGGCCGGCGTATTCACAGCGGCGGCCTTGGTTGCTGCCGCCTTCTTGGCCGGAGCGGCCTTTGCTGCTGCCGGAGCCTTCGCTGGTGCCGCGGCCTTAGGGGCTGCCGTCTTGGGGGTCGCTGCTTTCGCCATCGTCTTTACCCTTTTCGTCTCTTTGTTTCTCACACGCTTGAGGTCGATGACCTCCTTGTGGGCGTGCCTAGAGCGCCTCGGCGCCCGAAATGATTTCGATCAATTCCTTGGTGATCTGCGCCTGCCGCTGGCGGTTGTAGGTGATCGACAATTTGTTGATCATGTCGCCGGCGTTGCGCGTCGCATTGTCCATGGCGCTCATCTTGGCGCCCATCTCGCCGGCGGCATTCTCGAGCAGCGCGCGAAAAACCTGCACGGAAATGTTGCGCGGGATGAGATCGGAGAGGATTTCGCCCGGCTCCGGCTCGTATTCGTAGACGGCGCTGCCGCCGTCCTTCACTTCCGCGGCAGCCGAAGGCGCGCCCGCCGGGACAATTTGCTGCGCCGTCGGGATCTGGCTGATCACCGACTTGAACTGCGAATAGAATAGCGTGCAGATGTCGAAGCCGCCTTCGTTGAACAGGTGGATCACCTTCTTGGCGATGGCATCGGCATTGACGAAGCCCAGCGTCTTGACCTCGCGCAGGTCGACACGCTCGATGATCAGCGCCCCGTAGTCGCGGCGCAATATGTCGAACCCCTTCTTGCCGACGCAGATGATCTTGACCTGCTTGCCGTCGGCCAGAAGCTTGCGGATGTGGTCGCGGGCAAAGCGGGCGATCTGCGAATTGAACCCGCCGCACAGACCGCGTTCGGCCGTGCAGACGACAAGCAGATGCACGTCGTCCTTGCCGGTGCCGGTCATCAGTGCCGGGGCATCGCCGCCGCCGCCGATCGCCTGGGTGATGTTGGCCAGCACCGCGCCCATGCGCTCCGAATAGGGACGCGCCGCTTCCGCCGCTTCCTGCGCGCGACGCAGCTTCGCCGCGGCGACCATCTGCATCGCCTTGGTGATCTTCTGCGTCGCCTTGACCGAGGCGATACGGTTACGAAGGTCTTTTAACGAAGGCATGCTTCAAACCTGATCCCGTCCGTCCTGCTCAAGCAAAGGTCTTGGCGAAGGCGTCGATTTCTGCCTTCAGCCTGGCGCGCAGATCGTCGGACAGCGCCTTCTCCTTGCGGATGCCGTCGAGCACGTCCTTACCGGCCGAGCGCATATGCGACAACAGACCATGCTCGAACTTGCCGACCTGGTTGACCGCCAGCTTGTCGAGATAGCCGTTGACGCCGGCGAAGATCACCGCGACCTGCTCCTCGACTTTGAGCGGCGAGAATTGCGGCTGCTTCAACAGCTCGGTCAGACGCGAGCCGCGGTTGAGCAGGCGTTGCGTGGCGGCATCGAGATCGGAGCCGAACTGCGCGAAAGCAGCCATTTCGCGGTACTGCGCGAGCTCGCCCTTGATCGACCCGGCAACCTGCTTCATCGCCTTGATCTGCGCCGAGGAGCCGACGCGCGACACCGAAAGGCCGACATTGACCGCCGGACGGACGCCCTGGAAGAACAGATTGGTTTCCAGGAAGATCTGGCCGTCGGTGATCGAGATGACGTTGGTCGGGATATAGGCCGAAACGTCGTTGGCCTGCGTTTCGATGATCGGCAGCGCCGTCAGAGACCCGCCGCCGTTTTCGTCGTTGAGCTTGGCGGCGCGCTCGAGCAGGCGCGAGTGCAGGTAGAAAACGTCGCCGGGATAGGCTTCGCGGCCCGGCGGACGGCGCAGCAGCAGCGACATCTGGCGATAGGCGACGGCCTGCTTCGACAGGTCGTCGTAGCTGATCAGCGCGTGCATGCCGTTGTCACGGAAATATTCGCCCATGGTGCAGGCGGTGAACGGCGCCAGGAACTGCATTGGCGCCGGATCGGAGGCGGTCGCGGCGATGATGATCGAATAGTCGAGCGCGCCGCGCTCTTCCAGGACCTTGACGAACTGCGCCACCGTCGAGCGCTTCTGGCCGACGGCGACATAGACGCAGTACAGCTTTTCCTTCTCAGGGCCGTTGTCGTGCACCGATTTCTGGTTGAGCATGGTGTCGAGGATGATCGCGGTCTTGCCGGTCTGGCGGTCGCCGATGACCAGCTCGCGCTGGCCGCGGCCGACCGGGATCAGCGCGTCGATGGCCTTGAGGCCGGTCGACATCGGCTCGTTCACCGATTTGCGCGGGATGATGCCGGGCGCCTTGACGTCGACGCGCTTGCGTTCGGTGGCCTGGATCGGGCCTTTGCCGTCAATCGGGTTGCCGAGCGCGTCGACGACGCGGCCGAGCAAGCCCATGCCGACGGGCGCATCGACGATGGCGCCGGTGCGCTTGACGGTGTCGCCTTCCTTGATGTCGCGGTCGGCGCCGAAGATGACAACGCCGACATTGTCGGCTTCGAGGTTGAGCGCCATGCCGCGGATGCCGCCGGGGAACTCGACCATCTCGCCGGCCTGGACATTGTCGAGGCCGTAGACGCGGGCGATACCGTCACCGACTGACAGCACCTGGCCGACTTCGGAGACCTCGGCCTCCTTGCCGAAATTCTTGATCTGGTCTTTCAGAATTGCGGAAATTTCCGCGGCGCGGATGTCCATCAGCCGACCTCTTTCAGTGCAAGCTTGAGCGAATTGAGTTTGGTTTTGAGCGACGTATCGATCTGGCGCGAGCCGATCTTGACCACCAGTCCGCCGAGCAGCGACGGATCAACGGTGACCGTGATCGCCACGTCCTTGCCGGCGACGCTTTTCAGCGCTGCTTTCAGCTCGGTTTCCTGGGCAGGCGTCAGCGCATGCGCCGAGGTGACCTCGGCGGCGGTCTCGCCGCGGTGTTCGGCGGCGATCTGGCGGAACGCCTTGATCATGCCGGGCACGGCAAACAGCCGGCGATTCTGGGCAACGACGCGCAGGAAATTGCCGGTGAGGCCGGTGATCCCCGCTTTGTCGGCGATCGCGGCGATCGCCTTGGCCTGGTCCTCGCTGGAGAAGACAGGGCTCCTGATCAGCCGCGAAAGGTCAGCGCTGCCTTCGAGCATCGCTTCGAAACTGTTGAGGTCGGCCTCGACGCTGGCGACCGAATTGGTCTGCAGCGCGAGTTCGAACAGCGAACCCGCATAGCGTTCTGCGACACCTGAGATTGGCGATGACGATTGGGCCACGGACCGTCTTTTCTCTTGTCTGACAGGCCGCAGATTGTTGGCGCGAGCAAAAACTCTGGCTAAATCTTTGACCTTACTGCATTTTTCCAAGCACGGAGGCGCGGCTTCCGCTATCCCCGGTCGAAAGTCGATTGCCGTCTAGCACAGGCATTTTCAGACCGCAATGCGTCGTCCGGCATGGTTTTCAGGCACTATTGTCGCATCCGGTGGCCGAGTTCAGCAACCAACCCCGGATTGATCCCTGATTCAGGGCAAAAAGCCGAAGGCGAAGGCCAGAGGCAGCGCCGCCAGCACCAGCTCGACGACGATGGATGCCCAGTTGAACGGCGTGTTGGCGCCGTCCGACATCATCGACAGCAGACGGCCGAAGGCGGTGAACAGCCAGGAGAAGCCGAGCGCCATATAGAGCAGCGGCTGCGCCAGGAGGATGCAGCACAGGCTGAGGCCGAGATAGAAGCCCGACATCCGGCCGCGCCCCTCGGCGATCGCCGCTGCCTTCTCCGGTCTGACCTGCAGCCGCAGGATCCGGAAGGCCAACCCTGGCGCCAGGAACAGCAGCAGGCCGAACAGCAAGGTCACCACGGCGCTCGACCATGCCAGCCACTCGCCCTGGCTCATCGGCCACGGAAACGCAAATTCCATGTTTCCCCTCGTAAATGGATATTCAAAATTTCGGGCATTCTAACGAAGCAAGAGACATACGCCAGATGGGCATCGGCAATTTACGGAAGCCTATCCTCTGAGCCCCTTCACAAAAAGCTCTGCGGGTCGATGTCGACCTGGACGCGTACCGAACCCCGTATCTTCGGTCCCTCAGCCAGCATGGTGCGGATGAATCCTTGCATGTCGGCGCGCCGTTCGCCCTGGATCAGCAGGCGAAAGCGATGGCGCCCGCCGATCAATGATAGCGGCGCCTCGGCCGGGCCGAGCACGAACAGGTCGCTGGCCTGCGGCGCGGCTCGGCGCAGGCCGCGGGCGTGCCCTTCGGCTTCCGCCCGTGTCGCCGCGCTGACGATGACGCCGGCCAGCCGGCCGAAGGGCGGCAGCCCCGCCCGCTCGCGTTCGGCGATCTCACGTTCGTAGAAGGCCTCGGCATCGCCGGAGACGATCGCCCGCATTACGGGATGGTCGGGCTGGAAAGTCTGCAGCAGGCCAAGGCTCTTCTTGCCGGTGCGGCCGGCGCGGCCGGTCACCTGGCTGAGCAGTTGGAAAGTGCGCTCGGCGGCGCGCGGATCGCCATTGGCAAGGCCGAGATCGGCATCGACCACACCGACCAGCGTCATGTTGGGGAAATTATGGCCCTTGGCGACGAGTTGCGTGCCGATGACGATGTCGGCCTCGCCATTGGCGATGGCTTCAAGCTCGAGCCGCAGCCGGCGCACGCCGCCCATCAGGTCGGACGACAGTACGATAGTGCGGGCATCGGGGAAATGCGCGACGACCTCCTCGGCGATGCGCTCGACGCCCGGCCCGCAGGCGACCAGATGATCGAGCGTACCGCATTCCGGACAGGCTTCGGGCCGGCGTTCATTGTGCCCGCAGTGGTGGCAGACGAGCTGGCCGCGAAAGCGGTGCTCGACCAGCCAGGCCGAGCAGACCGGACAGCCGAAGCGGTGGCCGCAGACCCGGCAGAGCGTCAGCGGCGCATAGCCGCGCCGGTTGAGGAACAGCAGCGACTGTTCCTTTCTTTCCAGCGTCTGCCGCATATGGCCGAGCAGCACCGGCGACAGGAAGCCGCCGCGTGCCGGCGGCGCGCGGCGCATGTCGATCGTCTTGAGATCGGGAAGTGCCGCCTCGGCAAAGCGCGCCGAAAGCACCGCCCTGCTGTAGCGGCCCTGGCTGGCATTGACCCGGCTTTCGACCGACGGTGTCGCCGAGGCGAGCACGACCGGAAAGCCGCCGATATGGCCGCGCACCACGGCCATGTCGCGCGCGTTGTAAAAGACGCGATCCTCCTGCTTGTAGGCGGGATCGTGCTCTTCGTCGACGACGATCAGTCCAAGCTCCCTGAACGGCAGGAACAGCGCCGAGCGCGCGCCGGCGACGACCCGCACGCCGCCTTCCGCCACCTGTCGCCAGACCTTTTCGCGCATTCTTGGCGGCAGGTCCGAGTGCCACTCCGCCGGCTTGGCACCGAACCGCTCCTGGAAGCGTTCGAGGAAAGCGTGGGTCAGCGCAATTTCCGGCAGCAGGATCAGCACCTGCTTGCCACGATCGAGCGCGGCCGCGACCGCCTCGAAATAGACCTCCGTCTTGCCGGATCCGGTTACACCGTCGAGCAGGGTGACCCCGAATGTACCGGTCGCGACATTGGCGCGCAGCGTCTCGGCGGCATCGCTCTGGTCGGGCATCAGTGAAGGCACGGCGTAGCCGGGATCGGGTGCTGCGACCACCGGCCGCGGCGGGATCATCACCGTCTGGAATACGCCCTGCGCCCGCAGCCCGTCCACCACCGACGACGACACGCCTGCCGCATGCGCCAGGCCGGATCGCGTCCAGGCAAGTCCGCCTTCGGCCGTCTCCAGCACGCGCGTCCTCGCCTCCGTCATCCGGTCGGGCTTGGCGAAGGTGCGCTGCAGCCCTTCGATCCACGGCTCCGGGTCGAACGCCTCCGGCGCCCTGAGCAGCATGCGCGCCACCATGCCGGGCGGCGACAGTGTGTACTGCGCCACCCAATCGACAAAACGCCGCATCGCGCGGTCGATCGGCGGGCAGTCGAAAACCTGCTCGATCGGCCGCAATTTCTTCGCGTCAACCTTTTCGACGGCGCCGTCCCAGACGATGCCGGCGACCTGGCGGGGCCCAAGCGGAACGCGCACGATCGAGCCCGGCACGACGCGCATGCCAGCCGGCACGGCATAGGTGTAGGGGCGCTCGGCGGGCATCGGCACCAGCACCGGTGCGGCCGCGACAAAGGGCGAATCTTCGATCATGAGGCGTGACCTTGCCCCGACTTTGGTCTAGATCAAAGTCCGACCCCAAATGTGCATGACGTGCACATGAAAAATCTTCAGGAGACCGCCATGAAATTTTTTGTCGACACCGCCGATGTCAAGGAAATCCGCGAGCTGAACGATTTGGGGCTGCTCGACGGCGTAACCACCAATCCGTCGCTGATCCTGAAATCCGGCGGCAAGATCGCCGACGTCACAAGAGAGATCTGCGAGATCGTCAAGGGCCCAGTCTCGGCCGAAGTCGTCGCCACCGAATACAAGGACATGATGGCGGAGGCCAAGATCCTGGCCAGGATCGCCGACAATGTCTGCATCAAGGTGCCGCTGACGCTCGACGGCCTGAGAGCCTGCAAGGACATCCGGTCGGACGGCCGCATGGTCAACGTCACGCTGTGCTTCTCGGCCACCCAGGCGCTGCTCGCCGCCAAGGCCGGCGCCTCCTTCATCTCGCCCTTCGTCGGCCGCATCGACGACAGCGGCTGGGACGGCATGGAGCTGATTGCCGATATCCGCACCATCTACGACAATTATGACTTCCAGACTGAAATCCTGACCGCTTCGGTGCGTACCGTGAACCATGTCAAGCAGGCGGCGCTGATCGGTGCCGATGTCATCACCGCGCCGCCGGCGACGCTCAAGGCGCTGGTCAAGCACCCGCTGACCGACAAGGGCCTGGAACTGTTCCTCGCCGACTGGGCAAAGACCGGGCAGAAGATCGGCTGAAGCGACTGTCCTACGAACAAAAAAGGCCGAGCAATCGGCCTTTTTTTGCAGATTGCGCACTCTGGAAAGACCTAGCTTGCCGCCGGCCTGCCGTGCTTGATCAGATCCTGGGCAATCGACAGCCGCAGCACATCTGCCAGCTCGCGCGCCGCACGGTTCTCGGCGTCGATCTGGGCCCGGTATGACGCGAATTCCTGGCGCGGCCTGTCGTATGACGACGGAATCGAGCGCTTGCCCCTCGCTATGACCGTGCCCGTCTTGGCATCGCTGAGCACATAGTTGGCAGTCAGCGTCACAGTGCCGGCGGTCGGCTCGTCCTCGTCGGTCGTGACCTGCTCGATTGCCGCCGATTCGACGAGTTCGGAGACGCCGAGATCAAGCGAATAGACCGGCGAAGCCGGCTCGCCGGCGCCCTGGCCAAGCGCGAAGATCAAATTGTTGCGGACCTGCTGGGCGTAGCGGGTCTTGACCGGCTTGACCGAGATCGATGCCAGCTCGGCAGCGGCGCCGACCTGCGAGCCGGCGATCAGCGGCGCGCTCGAATAGAGCGGCCGCACCGTGCAGGCGGAAACCAGCGCCACCGAGGCGAGCAGCCCGTAAAGCACGACACGGCGCAGCGTCAGCTCCGCTTTTTTCGGATCAGGCAACGACATTGACGATCCTCTGCGGCACGATGATCACCTTGCGCGGCGCCTTACCTTCGAGCGCTTTCTGCACGAACTCGAGAGCCAGAACCGCTTTTTCGACCGCACCTTGGTCCGCGTCGCGGGCAATTGTCAAATCACCGCGCTTCTTGCCGTTGACCTGGACCGGCAGCACGATCTCGGCGTCGACGACAAGCGAGGCATCGTAGTCCGGCCAGGGCCGTTCGGCGACAAGGTCGGTGCCGCCGAGCGTCTGCCAGCACTCCTCGGCCAGATGCGGCATGACCGGCGCGATCAGGTGCACCAGGATCTCGACGGCCTCACGGCAGGCCGCTTGCAGGGCCGGACCGGCCTTGCCCTCTGCCGCCTCGTTGAGCGGTACGGTCAAGGCATTGGCGAGCTCATAGATGCGGGCGATGGCGCGGTTGAAGGCGAGCTTTTCGATATCCTCGCCGACCAACTTCAGGATCTTGTGCGCGGCCTTGGACACTGTCCCGGCCTCGCCGTCCTTCGCCGCCTCTGGCCGGACTCCGGCGAGCGATTCGGCAGCCGTCGACACCAGGCGCCAGATGCGCTGGATGAAGCGATGCGCGCCGGCCGCACCCTCGTCGGTCCATTCGACATCGCGCTCGGGCGGCGAGTCCGACAGCATGAACCAGCGCGCCGTATCGGCGCCGTAGCCGTCGGTGATCTCTTCCGGACTCACCGTATTCTTCTTCGACTTCGACATTTTTTCGAGCGGACCGATCACCGCCTCTTCGCCGGTGGCGATTTCGAAGGCGCGGCGCTTGCCGTCGGCGTCTTCCAGCCTGACCTCGCTTGGCGCAAGCCAGCGGCCGTTCGAGGCGCCGCCAACCCGATAGGTCTCGTGTACCACCATGCCTTGCGTGAACAGGCCCCTGAACGGCTCGGCGAGATCGACATGGCCGGTCTCGCGCATGGCGCGGGTGAAAAAGCGCGAATAGAGCAAATGCAGGATCGCATGCTCAATACCGCCAATATACTGGTCGACCGGCAGCCATTCAGTCGCGGCCTCGGGATCGGTCGGATCGTTTGCCCACGGCGCGGTGAAGCGCGCGAAATACCACGAAGAATCGACAAATGTGTCCATCGTGTCGGTTTCGCGCCGCGCATCCTTGCCGCAACGCGGGCATTTGACGTGCCGCCATGTCGGATGGCGATCGAGCGGATTGCCCGGCCGGTCGAACTCGATGTCGTCCGGCAGCTTGACCGGCAGGTCGGCTTTCGGCACCGGCACCACGCCGCAATCCTCGCAATGGATCATCGGGATCGGGCAGCCCCAATAGCGCTGGCGCGAAATGCCCCAGTCGCGCAGGCGGAAATTCACCTTGCGCTCGGCCATCGGCCGGTTGCCGATGGTCCTTTGTTCCAGCAGCTTCGCCACCTCGTCGAATGCCTGATCCGGCTTCATGCCGTCGAGGAAGCGCGAATTGATCATCGCGCCATCATCGACGTAAGCCTCGTCGATGACCTGGAAGCTTCCTTGATTCTCGCCTTCCGGCATCACCACCGGAATGACCGGAAGGCCGTATCTGTTGGCGAAGTCGAGGTCGCGCTGGTCATGTGCCGGGCAGCCGAAGATGGCGCCGGTGCCATAGTCCATCAGCACGAAATTGGCGACGTAGACGGGTAGCGTCCACCTCTCGTCGAACGGATGGACGACGCGAGTGCCGGTATCGAAACCCTTCTTCTCGGCCGTCTCCAAGGCCGCCGCCGAAGTGCCCATATGGCGGACTTCGTCGATGAACTTTGCCAGTGCCGGATTGTCTTCGGCGGCCTTTTTGGCCAGCGGATGGTCGGCCGCAATCGCCATGAAGGACGCGCCGAAGATCGTGTCGGGCCTTGTCGTATAGACTTCGAGCTCATGCTCGCCGGCGATTGGCTTGACCAGCGGCCAGCGGATCAGCAGCCCTTCTGAACGGCCGATCC
Source organism: Mesorhizobium sp. M0598 (assembly GCF_040320865.1). Taxonomy (NCBI): domain Bacteria; kingdom Pseudomonadati; phylum Pseudomonadota; class Alphaproteobacteria; order Hyphomicrobiales; family Phyllobacteriaceae; genus Mesorhizobium; species Mesorhizobium sp. M0598. Next base: position 92,343 of record NZ_JAMYQL010000009.1, read on the forward strand.
AGTTCGCCTGCATCAGCTTCACTTTCTCCGGCCAGTCGTCGAGCTGATCGAGCGAATCCAGCAGATCCTGCGCATAATCGGTGATCTTGAAGAACCACTGCGTCAGCTCGCGCTGTTCCACCAGCGCGCCTGAGCGCCAGCCGCGTCCGTCGATGACCTGCTCGTTGGCAAGCACCGTCATGTCCTCCGGATCCCAGTTGACCTTGGAGGATTTGCGCGTCACCAGCCCCTTCTCGACGAAATCGAGGAACAGCATCTGCTGGCGGTGATAGTAGTCGACATCGCAGGTGGCGAACTCGCGCGCCCAATCGAGCGACAGGCCCATGACCTTGAGCTGCTCGCGCATGGCGGCGATGTTCTGATAGGTCCAGTCCTTGGGATGGACCTTGTTCTGCATCGCCGCGTTTTCGGCTGGCATGCCAAAGGCGTCCCAGCCCATCGGGTGCAGCACATTGAAACCCTTGGCCCGCTTGTAGCGCGCCACCACATCGCCCATCGTATAGTTGCGGGTATGGCCGATATGGATGCGCCCCGACGGATAGGGGAACATCTCCAGCACGTAGTATTTCGGGCGCGGGTCGTCATTGTCGGCTTCGAACAGCTTCTTGGCGTCCCAGGCCTTCTGCCATTTGGGCTCTGACGCGCGCGGATTGTATCGTTCGGTTGCCATCGGGTGTTTTTCACTTAAAAGCATGCGCGAGCCGCCGGACAATGCCCGGGCGGCTCAGGAAATGTCGTCGCGGTGTTCACCATGGATTGCCGGACCCGTCAACTGCGGCGATCCGGCGAAAAGCCAAACACAGGCAGGATATAGGCATGGCGAGCGCCGCCGAACAGCTTTTCACGGTCAAGGCAAGGATCGCTGCCGCCGAGCGCGAGGCAGGCCGTGAGGCCGGAGCGGTGACGCTGGTCGCGGTCTCGAAAACCTTCGACGCCGCCGATATCCGCCCCGTCATCGAGGCCGGCCAGCGCGTCTTCGGCGAAAACCGCGTCCAGGAAGCACAAGCCAAATGGCCGGCACTGCGGACGGCGTTTCCCGACGTCGAGCTGCATCTGATCGGTCCGCTGCAATCGAACAAGGCCAAGGAAGCGGTGGCATTGTTCGACGTCATCGAAACCATCGACCGTGAAAAGATCGCCGCAGAGCTGGCCAAGGAAATCGCCAGGCAGGGCAGGACGCCAAGGCTCTATGTCCAGGTCAACACCGGCTCCGAGCCGCAAAAGGCCGGCATCGAGCCACGCGAGGCTGTCGCCTTCGTCGCCCGCTGCCGCTCGGTTCACGCCCTCGCCATCGAAGGGCTGATGTGCATTCCGCCGGCCGACGAGAACCCCGGTCCGCATTTCGCGCTGCTGGAAAAGCTTGGGCTCGAGGCCTGCGTCGACAAGCTCTCCATGGGCATGTCCGGCGACTACGAAACCGCGATCGCCTTCGGCGCGACCAGTGTCAGGGTTGGATCGGCGATTTTCGGCGCCAGATGAGGCGCAGCCGACCTTAGGCCACAGGCTGACATTGACTAAGCCAGCGTATAGAAACGGAACGTTTCGTTCCTATATGGGTCGAGTTATTCTCAACCCGTCTGGAGCCACCATGCGTTACAATCAACTTGGAAATACGGGGATGTTCGTCTCCGAACTTTGCCTCGGCACGATGACGTTCGGCGCGGCCGGCGAGAATGCCCAATGGGGCCTGATCGCCAGCCTCGACCAGAAGGGCGTCGACGAGATCGTTGCCCGCTCCCTCGCCGCCGGCGTCAATTTCTTCGACACGGCGGATGTCTATTCCTTCGGCGCCTCGGAACGGCTTCTCGGCCAGTCGCTCAGGAACCTTGGCGTCAACCGTCAGGACGTGATCATCGCCACCAAGGTTCATGGCGCCATGGGCGGCGGCCCGAACCAGCGCGGTTCCTCGCGCGGCCACATCATGGATTCGGTCGAGAGCAGCCTCGAGCGGCTACAGCTCGATCACATCGATCTCTACCAGCTGCACGGCACCGACACGGTGACGCCGATCGACGAAACGCTGCGGGCGCTCGACGACCTGGTTGCCGCCGGCAAGGTCCGCTATGTCGGCGTCTCGAACTGGCAGGCCTGGCGCATCGCCAAGGCGCTGGGTATTGCGGAGCGCAAAGGCTTTGCCCGCTTCGAGACCGTGCAGTCGTATTATTCGATCGCCGGCCGCGATCTCGAGCGCGAAATCGTGCCGCTGCTCAACGAGGAGAAACTCGGGCTGATGGTCTGGTCGCCGATGGCTGGCGGCCTGCTCTCCGGCAAATACGGACCGGGCGCCCCCGGCAATGGCGAGGGCCGTCGCGCCAGCTTCAATTTCCCGCCGGTCAATGAGGACCGTGCCTGGGCAGCGGTCGCTGTCATGCGCGAGATCGCCGTCAAGCACGGCGTCAGCGTCGCCACGGTGGCGCTCGGCTATGTCCTGGCCAAGCCATTCGTGATGAGCGTCATCATCGGCGCCAGCCGCATGGAGCAGCTGGAACAGAACCTTGCAGCCACCGAGTTGCAGCTCGATGCCGATGATCTTGTTCGCCTCGACGAAGTCAGTGCCCTGCCCGCCGAATACCCGGGCTGGATGCTGGAGCGTCAGGCGGCCGGCCGGCGGCCGGCGCCCTTTGTGCCGAAAAAGTAGTTCAATTTACCTTCGATTTGATGCTTCGGGAGCCGGCAGGCTCCCTATCTTTTTTGGGCTCAAGTCAGCCGAACAGTCTCGACCAAAAAGTCCAAAAACGCCCGCACCCGCGCCGGCAGATACTTGCCTTGGCCGACATAGACGGCGTGGGTGAGTTCCTCGTCGCCGGGATTGAAATCTTCCAGCAGCGGCAGAAGCCGGCCGGCGGCAATGTCGGCCTCCACATGCCAGCGTGCCAGCCGGGCGATGCCCGCCCCCGAGAGCGCCATCAGCCGCATCGCCTCGCCGTCGCTGACCAGCGTATTTCCGATGATCGACAGGGTGATCGGTTTGCCGGCCGCGTCGATAAAAGGCCAGCCCTCGAGGTGACGAACGAAACGGAATCCCATCCGGTTGTGACGATCGAGGTCGGCGGGCGTCTTGGGCGTGCCACGCGCTTCGAGATACGATGGCGCCGCAACGACGACCACCCGGCTCTGCCCGAGCTTGCGCGCCACCAGCCGTGATTCGCCGAGTGGCCCGGCGCGGATGGCGACGTCAGCGCGCTCCTCCATCAGGTCGATGACATCGTCGGTCAACACCAGATCGACCGAGATTTCGGGGTAGCGCTCTAGGAAACGCGGCAAAAGCGGGATCAGCCGATGCTGCCCGAAAGGCACGTAGCTGTTGATCCGCAGCCGGCCACGTGGCGCGGCACCCGCCGCTGCCTCGCGCTCGGCCGCCGCCATGTCGGCAAGGACGCGCACGCCGCTGTCGAAGAACGCCGCCCCCTCCGGCGTCAGTTGCAGCTTGCGCGTCGAACGGCTGACCAGCCGCGCACCAAGCCGCGCCTCCAGCCGCGCGATCAGCTTGCTCACCGCCGACGGCGTCATCCGCAACGCGCGGGCAGCGGCTGAAAAGCTGCCCGCCTCGACGACGCGGACGAACACTTCGATCTCGCCGGAGCGATTGATGTCGGGCCTGGCCATTGGTGAATCTATTTCACAGACGATGTGCCCGATGCAAGGCTGGTTCACAGCACATCGCGGCACGATCTTCCGGATCGGGGCGTGGGAGGACACGGCGCCCGTCGTCAAAACTGGTCGTCATCGAAGTGGGAACCGCCATGCCCCTTGCTCTTTACGCTCTTGCCGCCGGTGCCTTTGGCATCGGCGTCACCGAATTCGTCATCATGGGCCTGCTGCTCGACGTCAGCACCGATCTCGGCGTCTCGATCTCAGCTGCCGGCCAGCTGATTTCCGGCTATGCGCTCGGCGTTGTCATCGGCGCGCCGCTGCTGACGATCGCAACCGGCCGTTGGCCGCGCAAAACCGTGCTTCTGGCGCTGATGGCGATCTTCACGCTGGGCAACCTCGCTTGTGCGCTTGCCCCAGACTACTGGACGCTGATGGGTGCGCGCGTGCTGACCGCCTTCGCCCACGGCACCTTCTTCGGCGTCGGCTCGGTCGTGGCGACCGGACTGGTGGCGCCCAACAAGAAAGCCTCGGCGATCGCCCTGATGTTCACCGGCCTGACCATCGCCAACATCCTCGGCGTGCCCTTCGGCACATGGCTCGGCCAAGCCTTCGGCTGGCGCGCGACCTTCTGGGCGGTGACCCTGGTCGGCATCGCCGCCTTTACCATCATTCTGCTGCTGGTGCCGCGCAGCCGAACAGAGCCTGAGAAGAGCAATTTGCGCGCCGATCTCGCCGTGCTCGGCCGCACGCCGGTCCTGCTTGGCTTTGCTACCACCGTGCTTGGCTATGCCGGCGTCTTCGCCGTCTTCACCTACATCGCCCCGTTGCTGACCGAGATCACCGGTTTTGACGAAGCAGCGGTGTCGCCGATCCTGCTGGTCTTCGGCGGCGGCCTCATCGCCGGCAACCTCGCCGGCGGCAAGTTCGCCGACCGCTGGTTGGTACCGTCCGTTCTCGGCAGTCTCGTCGTGCTGGCGATGGTGCTCGGCACCATGACCTTCGCCCTGCACAGCCAGGTCATGGCCGTTATCTATGTCGGCCTGCTCGGCGCCGCCGCCTTCGCCACCGTGGCGCCGCTGCAGATGTGGGTACTGGAAAAGGCGCAAGGCGCCGGCCAGAGCCTCGCCTCATCCTTCAACATCGCCGCCTTCAACCTCGGCAATGCTGCCGGCGCCTGGCTCGGCGGCGTGGTCATCGCCCATGGTCCCGGCCTCGATGCCGTCACCTGGGTCGCGGCCCTGTTGCCGCTTTCAGCGCTTGCCGTGGCGGCGTTTGCGCTACGCCTCGACCGAGATCCTGTCCTCGCCACACCGGAAATCGCACGGTCATAGAACGGCAAACCTCAACCAATCTTTGAAACAGCCATCCTTCCACAAGGAGCAAACCCATGGATTATCGAAATCTTGGCGCATCAGGCCTGAAGGTCCCGGCGCTCTCGTTCGGCGCTGGAACCTTCGGCGGTTCAGGCCCGCTGTTCGGCGCCTGGGGCAACAGCGATGCGACGGAAGCACGGCGGCTGGTCGACATCTGCCTTGAGGCCGGCGTCAACCTGTTCGACACCGCCGATGTCTATTCGAATGGCGCTTCCGAACAAGTGCTCGGCGCTGCCATCAAGGGCCGCCGCGACGCCGTGCTGATCTCGACCAAGACCTCGCTGCCGATGGGCGACGGTCCCAACGATGCCGGCTCGTCACGTTCACGCCTGATCAAGGCCGTCGAAGACGCGCTGGGGCGCCTTGGCACCGACTACATCGACCTGCTGCAACTGCACGCCTTCGACGCTGCAACACCGATCGAGGAGGTGCTGTCGATACTGGACAGTCTCGTGCGCGCCGGCAAACTGCGTTATGTCGGCGTCTCCAATTTTTCCGGCTGGCAAGTGATGAAATCGCTCGGCCTGGCGGGCAGATACGGCTATCCCCGATACGTCGCCCATCAGGTCTATTACTCGCTGGTCGGACGCGACTATGAATGGGAGTTGATGCCGCTCGGCCTCGACCAGGGTGTCGGTGCGCTGGTGTGGAGCCCGCTCGGCTGGGGCCGCCTGACCGGCAAGATCCGCCGTGGCCAGAAGCTGCCTGAGAAAAGCCGGCTGCACGACACGGCAAGCTTCGGACCGCCCGTCGAGGATGAGCATCTCTATCGGGTCGTCGACGCGCTTGATGTTGTCGCCGAGGAAACCGGCAAGACCATACCGCAGATCGCCATCAATTGGCTGCTACAGCGGCCGACCGTCGCCTCCGTCATCGTCGGCGCGCGCAACGAGGAGCAGTTGCGCCAGAATCTCGGCGCCGTCGGCTGGTCGTTGACAGCCGAGCAGATGAAGAAGCTCGACACGGCAAGTGAGGTCACCGCACCCTATCCGTATTTTCCCTATCGCCGGCAGGAGGGTTTTGCCCGGCTGAACCCGCCCGCAGTCTGACGCTCCAAAAGCTGGGCGGCGGCTCCCAGGCTGCCGCCCGCCCGGCTAATGCAGAACGAACTCGCCGTCGACCTTGCGCCATTCGTTCGGCGCGATCAGCTTCTGGTGCGTGTAGCTGACCGAATGCAGCGGGCCTTCGAGCTTGGCCTTCCAGAACTCGATGAAGCGGATCAGCACCGGGAATTTCGGGGCGATGTCGTAATCCTGCCAGATGAAGCTCTGCAGCAGATGCGGATGATCTGGAAAGTGATAAAGAATCTTGGCCGTGGTCAAGCCATAGCCCTTGAGCATCAGGTCCATTTCTGAATGGTCGCGCATTGCGGTCCCCTGGTTGATTCTCCTTCCTCCCAGCCTGAAATTGTGCACCCCATTTACTTATTCGTCTATTGATATTTCTGCGATCAAACTAGATTCCTCCCGCAAAAACATGCGCTTAGCAGCCGCCTCACGAGAGTGCTGACACCGCCCGGCAAGGCACCTGTGGCATCCCGCCGCGCGAATCCAACGTCTAATGTTGCCGTCACCGCCGAACTGTTAATAATGCGCGCGAATTCGCGGCCGCATCGCCGCGATCCTGCCGGCAGTCAAGCCGGCGGTTTTGGTTTTGGGGAGGAAGGCGAAGAAATGTCCGATGTTCATGTCCATCGCGTCCAGCCGGCGTGGAAGAAGAACGCGCTGATTGACAATGACACCTACCTGAAATGGTACGCCGACAGCGTCAAGAACCCGGACAAGTTCTGGGGCAAGCACGGCAAGCGCATCGACTGGTTCAAGCCGTACAGCAAGGTCAAGAACACGTCCTTCGACGGCCAGGTCTCGATCAAATGGTTCGAGGATGGCCAGACCAACGTTTCCTGGAACTGCATCGACCGGCATCTGAAGAAGCGCGGCGAACAGACCGCCATCATCTGGGAAGGCGACAATCCCTACGACGACAGGAAGATCACCTATAACGAGCTTTACGCGCATGTCTGCCGCCTCGCCAATGTGATGAAAAAGCAGGGCGTCAAGAAGGGCGACCGCGTAACCATCTACATGCCGATGATCCCGGAGGCCGCTTATGCGATGCTCGCCTGCACGCGCATCGGCGCCATTCATTCGGTCGTCTTCGGCGGCTTTTCGCCGGATGCGCTGGCCGGACGCATCGATGACTGCAAGTCGACCTTCGTCATCACCGCTGACGAAGGCCTGCGGGGCGGCAAGCCTATCCCGCTGAAGGAGAACACCGACAAGGCGATCGAGATCGCCGCCAAGGCCGGAACGAAAGTCGAAAAGGTCTTGGTCGTGCGCCGGACCGGCGGCAAGACCGGCTGGGCCGCCGGGCGCGACGTCTGGTACCATGACGAGGTCGCCACGGTTAAGGCCGAATGCAAGCCCGAGAAGATGAACGCCGAGGACCCGCTGTTCATCCTCTACACATCCGGCTCGACCGGCAAGCCGAAGGGCGTGCTGCACACCACCGCCGGCTATCTCGTCTATGTCTCGATGACCCACCAATATGTCTTCGACTATCATGACGGCGATATCTACTGGTGCACCGCCGATGTCGGCTGGGTCACCGGCCACAGCTATATCGTCTACGGGCCGCTCGCCAACGGCGCCACCACGCTGATATTCGAAGGCGTGCCGAACTACCCGTCGCAGTCGCGTTTCTGGGACGTGATCGACAAGCACAAGGTCAACATCTTCTACACGGCGCCGACGGCGTTGCGCGCGCTGATGGGCGCCGGCGATGCCCATGTCACCAAAACGTCGCGCAAGTCGCTGCGCGTGCTCGGCACCGTCGGCGAGCCGATCAATCCGGAAGCCTGGGAGTGGTATTTCAACGTCGTCGGCAACGGCAAGGTGCCGATCGTCGATACCTGGTGGCAGACCGAGACCGGCGGCATCATGATCACGCCGGTTCCGGGCGCCACCCACCTCAAGGCGGGTTCGGCGACGCGGCCCTTCTTTGGAGTCAAGCCGCAGCTAGTCGATACCGACGGCAAGGTGCTCGAAGGCGAAGCCAGCGGCAATCTTTGTATTGCCGACTCATGGCCGGGCCAGACGCGCACCGTCTATGGCGATCACGACCGCTTCGTGCAGACCTATTTCTCGACCTACAAGGGCAGATACTTCACCGGCGACGGCTGCCGCCGCGATGCTGACGGCTACTACTGGATCACCGGCCGCGTCGACGACGTCATCAACGTCTCCGGCCACCGCATGGGCACCGCCGAGGTCGAATCGGCGCTGGTTTCGCATGGGAAGGTCTCGGAGGCCGCCGTCGTCGGCTACCCGCACGATATCAAGGGCCAGGGCATCTACTGCTATGTCACGCTGATGGCCGGCGAGACGCCAAGCGAGGAATTGCGCCAGGAGCTCGTCGCCCATGTCCGCAAGGAGATCGGCGCCATCGCTTCGCCCGACAAGATCCAGTTCGCGCCCGGCCTGCCGAAGACGCGTTCCGGCAAGATCATGCGACGCATCCTGCGCAAGATCGCCGAGGATGATTTTGCCGCGCTCGGCGATACCTCGACGCTGGCCGATCCGGCGGTCGTCGACGACCTTATCGCCAACCGGCAAAACAAGAAGGGCTGATGCAACCCGCATTGGGCGCCGTCACCGAGCTTTGGCGCTATCCCGCGAGCTCGCTCGCCGGCGAGTTTCAGCAGGCGATCTCCGTCGACTGGCATACCGTCGAAGGCGACCGCCTGTTTGGTCTTGTCGATACCTCGACCGATGAAATCGCACGGCCCGACCGCGAAGCGAAATGGCACAAGGTGCCCCGCATCCGCACCCGGCTGTCGCAGGCCGGCAGGCTGGAGGTCGCCATCCCCGACGGACGCTGGCTTTCGGCACCTGGCGCGCAAAGTGATCGCGCCATTTGCGCCTATCTCGGCTTTGCGGCTTCCATCCGGCCGTTCCGTCGGGAAAATGCGGCTCCGGATTACGCCGGCCCTCTGCTGACGGAACGCTACGTCAAAGCCCCTATTCATCTGCTGACCACCGCCTCACTGGCGCGTTTGAAAGTGCTGCATCCAGAGGGCACCGCCGACGCGCGCCGCTTCCGCCCCAACATCGTCGTCGATATGCCGGAGGTCGAGGGATCGTTCCCCGAGACGGAATGGATCGGGCGCAAGCTGGCGATTGGCGACCTGCTCCTGACCATCTCCGAGCCGTGCCGCCGCTGCGGCTTCACCATCATTGGCCAGGACGGGTTCGACCACGACCCGGCAATCCTGCGCAGCCTGGTCCGCCACAACGCCCATAACCTCGGCGTCTACTGCACCGTCGATCGACCGGCCCGCGTCGAGATCGGCGCCACGATGCGCCTCCTGTAGCTATCGGTACAAATCCGCCCGCGTCGGCGGCAGGCCGCTCGGCCCACGCGCGCGCCTTGTGGCGACGGTCTGGAAAACCTGCGCCGAGGCGCGTTCGAAGGTAATCGAGCAGCCGGTGAGATAAAGCAGCCAGAGCCGCGCCTTGGCTTCGCCGACCTCGGCGATAGCTTCGTCGAAGCGTGCGCGGAGGCGCTCGGCCCATAGCCTGCAGGTGCGCGCATAGTGCTCGCGCAAATTTTCGACGTCGTAGACGAGGAAGCCGTGCGCCTCGAGATTGCCGAGCGTCATGCCGATCGTATCGAGTTCGCCGCCCGGAAAAATGTATTTGATCAGCGCCTTGAATTCCGGCCCCTTGCGCAGCGTCTTCTTCAAGCTGCCCTTGTCGCGCCGGGTGATGGCGTGGTGCAGATAAATGCCGCCCGGCTTGAGCAGGCGATGGATCCTCGAGAAATAGGCCGCATGGTTGGCAAGCCCCAGATGCTCGAACATGCCGATCGACGAGATCTTGTCGAAGGAGCCGGACAGCTCGGCATAGGACTTGATCTCGATGGTGATGCGGTCCTCCAGCCCCGCGGCGCGGATGCGTTCACGGGCGAGCTCGGTCTGTGCTTCCGATAGCGAAACGCCGTGGCCGACGACGCCATAATTCTTCACCGCATGGATTAGCATCGCTCCCCAGCCGCAGCCGATGTCGAGCAATCTGTCGCCGGGCTTCAGCCGAAGCTTGCGGCAGATATGGTCGAGCTTGTCTCTCTGGGCCTGATCGATATCGTTGGCGAAATCCTTGAAGTAGCCGCAGCTATAGACCAAGCGCTCGTCGAGGAAGAGCCGGTAGAATGCGTTGGAAATGTCGTAATGATGCTGGATCGCCTCCTTGCTCGAACCGCTGACGAAAGGATTGCGGCCGGAAAGATCGGTTCGCGTCGTCATCTGTTTTCGCGAAAACAGCACCGCCGGCAGGTCGCGCAGGATCGCCAGCTTCGGCAATGTCTTGAGCTTCGTCCTGAGCTTGCCGTGCGTGGGCAAGGCGTAGAAATCGAACAGCGATCCGTCTTCGACGTCGACCGCCTTGGCAATCCACATCTCGATCAGCGTCGATAAGGAGGGCCGACGTACGATCTGCCAGACGATGTCCTGGTCGTTGATAGTGAGCACCGGGCCGGTAGCCGGGCCGATCCGCTCGCCTGTCCACAGCCTCACCGCGAAACCCGGCTTCAGCGTCTCGATGACCGTCCGGACAATCCGGGCCGCTCTCTCGGCTGCCTCCATCCCCGTCCTCCCTTACCCGGCAAATAACGGCCCGGAACAATCGCGGCTCGATCTTGCCTGCCCGATCGGCCGGCCGCAAGCCGCCCGGGTGCACAAGCACGCTTGTTCAGGATTTTCGAGTGCCGCGCCTTGCCATTTGCTGGATGACACCCCATCATGAGGAAGTGTTCAACAAATCGAAAGGAGGTGATCCGATGTCGAGTGATTTCGTTTTCCAGAACGTGGCCTCAGCGGATCGCACTTTCGGGAAGCAGTCTTCCCGTTAAGGCGCGAGATGCGCGGCTGGCGACCAACCGTCGCCGCCAGGAGCCGCGCCATGGACGGAAACACGGAAGGCCGCCGACTTCGCAAGAAGCGGCGGCCTTTTCCTTTTTGGGCTGTTGTCCCTTATTTGGTTACGGTCAACATCTCGACGTTGCGCGCTATGTCCTGGAAAGCCTGGTTGAGTTCGGTTCCATTGGCAGCTTGGTAGAAGTGCTTGATCTTGGCGGTGTCCGGGCTCGCGCAATCCTGGAGCGTCGCCTTGGCATTCGTTTCGTTCAGGTCAAACCCAATAGTGAAGATCTCGATGTCGTTGTCGCGCATGGCAGCGCAAAGTTTCTTGGCGGCCGTGCGGGTCGGCTCCTTACCGGCGTCATTGTAGACGTCGCTCACCGTGCTCGCATCGAAGTAGGACAGGTTGAATTCGCCGTCGGTCATCAGGATCGCGATTTTGGCGACCTTTTTTGGATCCATCTTGGCCGGCCGCTGCGAAGTCCTCATTATGCTCCCCCAGTTCTCCGAGAGCATGTACCAGGTCCACTGCACGCCGATATGGCCGGCGGTGCCGCCGGAGGCGACGAAATTCTTGATGACCGTCTTGAGCGCCGTCGCATCCGCCGTCAGCGGCATCAGCGTGGCGGCCGGGCAGGCGGCGGTGCCGGTTTGCCAGGCGAAGGACGACAGCAGGTAGTCGCGGTTGACCATGCTGGCGTCGGGGCCTGCGTCCGAATATTGGTAGGTCCCCTTGCGTTCGGTGGCGCAATTGTCAGGACGGATGAGGCCCGAGACATACTGCACGGCGTCATTGGCCGGCGCCTGTTTGCGTTGACTGGCGGTGGTTTCCACATAGACGCTGCTGGCGGCAAGCGCGCCGGCATTCACCGAATTCGCGTAAGGCACGATGGCAACCCGCACACGTGGCTTGGCAGGGTCCTGGCCGCCCAGGAAACTGTCGACGGCATTCGCCGCGGCCGCCCGTAGATCGATGATTTTCTGGCCGGCCATCGACCCGGTCACGTCCAGCATCATAGCGACTTCGATCTGCTTGTCCGAATAGAGCGCCGTCGTCGATGCGGGGACGCGTTGCATGCCACCCGTGCTGAAAAGCGGGAAATAGTAGTTGACGTTGACATGGACGTCCGCCTGGACAGTCTTGGCTGTCCTGTCGACAACCAGATTGTCGAGGACGATCTGGTTGTCCTGGAGGATACCCGCCGTGCTGTTGGCATCGAGAAAGGCCTGCACCGATTTGCTGGCGTCGGCCTCGCTGATGACGCCGGTTGTCAGGTCGCGGGCCGTCGAGGTGACCGCTGCATCGACCACGCCTTGCAGGCTCGATTTTACATTGTAGAGTTGGGACACGTTGACCGCAAAGCCGACACTCAGTGCCAGCACTGAGCCGATTATCCCAAACAGGACCGCGAAATTTCCGCTGCGATCGGCGGCAAAGCCGCCGATCGTCTGAACAAGACCCCCGAAACGCCGCATTCCTTCCGCCTCCATTCGCTACAGCCTGCAGCTGTCCGAACGCGCATTGCAGGAATCCGGCCGGATCGCGCCGCCAGGCCCGGGAAAGCGACCGGCCCGCGATCAGGTCATTGTTTCCAAACGGTTTCGAACGGCGGCAGAGTAAACAGCGGGTAAACGAAAGCTGCGCCGGCACGGCTTTGTTGACAAAGCGCTTACCACGAACAGGCTCGCAATTCAGGACGACTGGACTGCGTCCCAATCCGGTACAGACGAGATGTATCGAACCGGTTCAGCACGATCGCGGTGGCGGGAAATGGAAACACGGACTGTGAATGTGTCCCGAAAGACTAGCTCAGCATCCGTGCGCTGACCGTCTTGTCGACGCCACGATAAGGCGGCTTGAACAGATTACCTTCCTGCTCGTGCGTCCAGACCTTGAACAGGGTGAGCCGATGCGGGCCAAAACTGTGCAGCAGCGGCACGTCGGTGGCGTCGCGGCCGCGGGCGATGACGACGCGGCCGATCCTCGGCACATTGTGGCGAGGATCGAAAGTGTACCACCTGCCGTCGAGGAACACTTCCACCCACGCCGAGAAATCCATCGGCGCCGGATCGGCGGGCACGCCGATATCGCCGAGATAGCCGTTCACGTAGCGGGCCGGGATGTTCATGCAGCGGCAGAGCGTGATCGCCAGATGGGCAAAGTCGCGGCAGACGCCGACGCGTTCCTCATGCGCCTGCGCCGCCGTGCGGGTCGAGCGCGCATAGCCGTAGCCGAAGGACAGGCGGTTGTGGACATAGTCGACGATGGCCTGCGCCCGCGCCCAGCCCGGCGGAAGCTGGCCGAAAAGTTGCCAGGCCAGGTCGCCGAGATGGTCGGTTTCGCAGTAACGGCTGCCGAGCAGATAGCCGAGCACCTCGTCCGGCAATTCGGCAACCGGGACTTCTCTCGCCAGCGTGTTGACTTCGTCCGTCTCGCCGCTGTCCTCGACCACCGCGTCATAAAGGATCCGAAAGCTTCCGGCCGGCGCCGTGAAGCGGCGGCAGCTATTGCCGAAAAGGTCGTGGTAGACCCTGGTCGGGACCGACGGCGAGGTCAGCACGCGCGTCTGCCGCTTGATGTCGGCCTGGCGATCCCTGTGGATATCGAGCAATGAAACGACCGGCGTTGCTGCAACGCATTCAATGGCAATTTCATAGCCGAGCCGAATCAGCATCGCCCTCCCCTACGATCGTCATGGAAGATAGTGCCGATCAACGCGGGACAGTGCGTGGCGGTTCCTTGTGGTCGTCAAAAACGACGCCTCGCGGCTTCCCATACGGACGCGGCAACGTTACGGTCGATTGACACGCGTCTTTCGAAATAATCCCTCCAAGATAACCCCGGGAAACCGATGTTTGCAGGCAGAAAATTCGCGGCCTTCCTGTTCGATATGGACGGCACGATTCTCAATTCGATCGCAGCTGCGGAAAGGGTCTGGGCAGCGTGGGCGCATCGGCAAGGTCTTGACGTCGCCGCATTCCTGCCGACCATCCACGGCGTGCGGGCGATCGAGACCATCGGCCGGCTGGCGCTCCCAGGCGTCGATCCTGCCCGCGAAGCCGATTCGCTTTTGCAGGCCGAGGCGGCCGATGTCGAGGGCATTCGCCCGATTGCCGGCGCCGCGGCCTTCCTGGCGTCGCTGCCGCCTGGAAGCTGGGCGATCGCCACTTCGGCACCGCGCGAGCTCGCCCTGCTGCGCCTGCAGGCCGCGGGTATTCCGGCTCCCGCCGTGATTGTTGCGGCGGAGGATGTATCGCGCGGCAAGCCGGCGCCCGACTGCTTCCGGCTGGCGGCCGAACGGCTCGGCGTCGATGTGGGCGACTGCCTCGTCTTCGAGGACGCGCCGGCCGGCATAGCGGCGGCCGAAGCCGCGGGCGCTGCGGTCGTGGTGATCAGCGCCACGCACCGGCATCCGTTGGAGACGCCGCATGCCGCCATCACCGGCTATGGCGCGATCGGCATCGTCGTCGATGACAACGGCTGGATTGCCATCGAAGCGGAACGGACCGCACAGCCTGCTTAACTAGCACCCTGCTTGCGCTAAAAGTCGCTGGTCAGGCCCTTGACCTCCCAGTCGCCATAGCGGCCAGGCTCCTTGCCGCCGCGCCCGCCGATCTCCCTCGGCAGTGTGGCTTCCTGCTCGCGATATTTCTCCCGCCGGGCCTCGGCCTCGACCAAGGCGCGCCTGGCTGCCGGGGTCAGCGGCTTTTGCGGCGAGCCGTTAGCATACGTTTGGCTGGTTTTGTCGATCATGCGATCTTCCGCTAGATTGAAACAGGCCCCGATTGAAACGGGAACCGCTGTTTCCCATCATATAGCGATGGGCCCACAAGGATCGACCCCTTTGTCGGGCCAAAATGGAGCAGACGATGAACACCCTTCGCACCGCCATGCTTTTGGCCGCAATGACGGCCCTGTTCATGGGCGTCGGCTATCTGGTCGGCGGATCCGGCGGCATGATGATTGCCTTGCTGATCGCCGCCGGCACCAATTTGTTCAGCTATTGGAACGCCGACAAGATGGTGCTGTCGATGCACCGTGCGATCGAAGTCGACGAACGCAACGCGCCTGAATATTACGCCATCGTGAAGGGTCTCGCGCAACGTGCCGGCCTGCCGATGCCGAGAACCTATCTCATCGACAATCCGCAGCCCAATGCCTTCGCCACCGGCCGCAATCCGCAAAATGCCGCTGTCGCCGCCAGCACCGGCCTGCTCGAGCGGCTATCGCATGAAGAAGTCGCGGCGGTGATGGCACACGAGCTCGCCCATGTGCAGCACCGCGATACGCTGACCATGACGATCGTCGCCACCTTTGCCGGCGCAATTTCGATGCTCGGCAATTTCGCCTTCTTTTTCGGCGGCAACCGCGACAATAACAATTCCTTTGGCATCGTCGGCGTGCTGGTGGCGATGATCGTTGCGCCCCTGGCCGCCATGATCGTGCAGATGGCGGTGAGCCGCACCCGCGAATACGAGGCCGACCGGCGCGGTGCCGAAATCTGTGGACACCCGCTGTGGCTCGCCTCGGCACTTGACAAGATCGCGCGGGGCGCCGAACGCATCCGCAACCCGGATGCCGAGCGCAATCCGGCAACCGCCCATCTCTTCATCATCAATCCTCTTTCCGGCGAGCGCATGGACAGTTTGTTTTCCACTCACCCGAGCACAGAAAACCGCATCGCCGCGTTGCAGAGGATGGCGAGCGAAATGGCCGGCGCACCCGAAGCGGCCGCGACGCCAAGGCCGGCGCCGGAAGGGACCGGGCAGCAGCCGTCTGGTCCGTGGGACAGGGCCGCCCGGCCCGAGAGGCCGGCTGAGCCGGCCAAGCCGAGACCCAATCCCTGGGGACGCAATCCGACCGGACCCAAAGGTCCGTGGTCGTGACGAGCGCGACAGACAAAAAAGGCGGGATCTCGCTGGCGGAAATGCGCGATCTTTGTGCAAGGCACTGGAACCCTGTCGGCATACCGATGGCGAGCATAGCAACATCAGGTGACCTGGGCTTTCGCCCACTTCCTGAAGATGAATATGACACCTATCTCCGCCACATCGTCCGACTTGTCGGGGATGGTGCATCTCCAAAGCAAGTCGCGGACTATGTCGGCACGGTTGAGAAAGACTACATTCAGGTGATCTCCCCCCTAGGAAGCAAAGAAGATTTTGTCAGCGCCATATTTAAACTAGTCAACCGATCGCCGATACAATGAGGCCAACTCACAGTGAGGCTTCAGAAGCTCGCGGTCTCGCCGCGCGCAAGGCAGCCGCGCGCCTGCTTGCCGCCGTCATTGACGCGAAAACGCCGCTCGACGGGCTGACCGACCATGAAAACGGCCATCCACAATACAAGGCGCTCGACCTGCGCGACCGCGCTTTGGTGCGCGCCATTCTGGTCACCGCCCTGCGCTACCGCATCACCATATCAGGCCTTTTGGCCCGTCGCCTGGGAAAGCCGCTGCCGCCCAACGCCACGGCGCTTTCGCACATTTTGCATGTGGCGGCAGCGCAGATCCTGTTCCTCGATGTTCCCGACAGCGCCGCCGTCGACCTCGCCGTGACACACGCCAAGTCCGATCCGCGCACGGCGCGCTTTTCCGGCCTCGTCAACGGCGTGCTGCGCACGCTGGCGCGGGCCAAGCAGGACGAGCTCGCGGCAGCACTTGCCGCTAACGACGAGGCGCCAAAATGGTTTTCCGACCGTTTGAAAACGGTCTACGGCCTCGACAAGGCCAGGCAGATACTGCTCGCCCATCGCCATGAGGCACCGGTCGATTTCTCGGTCAAGTCGGACCCGGCGCTGTGGGCCGAACGGCTCGGCGGCTTTGTCTTGCCGACCGGCACGGTGCGGGTGGAAAAGCTCAGCGCTTCCGTGACCGAACTGCCCGGCTTTGGGGAAGGCGCCTGGTGGGTTCAGGATGCAGCGGCCAGCCTGCCGGCCCGGCTGTTCGGCGACATCAATGGTTTGCGAATCGCCGACCTCTGCGCCGCGCCGGGCGGCAAGACCGCCCAGCTGATCCTCGCCGGCGCCCACGTCACCGCGCTCGACATGTCCAAAACGCGGCTGGCACGGCTGACGCAGAACCTCGAACGGCTCGGTCTGGCCGCCGAGATCGTCCAGGCCGATCTGCTCAAATACGAGCCGAAGGACCTCTTCGACGCCGTCCTCCTCGACGCACCTTGCTCTTCGACCGGCACGGTGCGGCGGCATCCCGACGTCCCCTGGACGAAGACGGTGGCCGACGTCGAAAAACTGGCCGACCTGCAACGCCGGCTGCTTGCCCGCGCCGTCACCCTGGTCAAGCCTGGTGGACGCATCGTCTTTTCCAACTGTTCGCTCGATCCGCTGGAAGGCGAAGAGCTCTATCGCGACTTTCTCGCCGGCAATGCGGAGATTGTCGACGACCCGCTTCGGCCGGGTGAGATCGCCGGCATCGACCCGTTTCTGACGCCGCAAGGCACGTTGCGCACCACGCCTGCCGATCTGGAGCTAGGCTCGCCGGGCCGCTCCGGGCTGGACGGCTTCTTCGCCGCCCGCATGCGCAGAGCCGGCTAAGGGCCGATCCTGAAGCGCCGTCCGGCTTCTTGGGGCGAGGAGGCATGGAAAACAGGCTGAACGGCCCCACTGCCGCGGAATTCGCCTTCGCACAAGTTCTTGAATCATATAAACTTGTGCTTGGGTGAGGACGATCAGGAGGGGTTTTGGCAATCGCTGCCGGTAACACGACGCGTCTGTGGACGCTTGTCGCGAGGGAGTTCTGGCGCAAGACGCGCCGGCGCTTGCGCGCCGGGCCACTCTATCGCTGGCGCTACTCAGGCCGCACGCCGGAGCGCGTCCTGATCGCCCCACCGGACCTGCGGCTCGCCGATCCTCAGATCGCGCTCGAGATCTATTACGGCCGCTATCCGCTTTCGGGGCATCTGGTCGAGACCGGCGGCAAATCGCCCTTCCAGATCGACGTGCCCAATCCCGGCTGGCAAAAAACGCTGCATGGCTTTCGCTGGCTGCGCCATATGCGTGCCGCCGGTACCGAGCTCGCCGCCGCCAACGCCCGGGCGTTGGTTTCCGACTGGATTGCAATCCATGGCAGCCATATTTCCGGCGTCGCGTGGGAGCCCGGCACGACGGCCAAGCGTGTCATTGCCTGGCTGCAGCATTCCTCGATCGTGTTGCAGGGCGCCGAATTTCCGTTCTACCGCGCGTTCTTGAAATCGCTCGCCGTCCAGATCCGCTATCTGCGCGCCATGGTGCGCGAGATGCCGGACGGCAAGGACAGGCTGCGCGCCCGCATTGCGCTGGCCTTTGCCGCTTTGTCGCTGCCGGCGCCGGCCTCGGCGCTACGCGGTGCTACCCGCAATCTCGCCGAGGAGCTCGACCGCCAGATCCTGCCTGACGGCGGCCATATCTCGCGTAATCCGATGACCGTGCTTGAAATCCTCGCCGACCTTCTCCCGTTGCGCCAGACATACGCCAATCAGGCCGAGACGCCGCCGGCCGCCCTGATCGGCGCCATCGACCGGATGCTGCCGGCACTGCGCTTCTTTCGCCATCAGGACGGCAGCCTTGCCCGCTTCAACGGCATGGGCGCCACCATTCACGACCGTATCGCCAGCATCCTGCATCACGACGACACCGCCGGCGCACCGTTGCTGCACGCGCCGCATTCGGGTTATGAGCGCCTGTCGATGGGCGGTGTCACTGTGATCGCCGATACCGGCCCGCCGCCCCCCGTCGACGTATCCAATGCCGCTCACGCCGGATGCCTCGCCTTCGAATTGTCGTCGGGCCGCCAGCACTATATCGTCAACGCCGGAATAGACACTTATGGCGCCGCCGAGTTCCGGCCGCTTGCCCGAGCCACCGCCGCCCACTCGACCGCCACCATCAACGACACGTCGTCGGCGCGCTTCAATCACTCCTTGCGCGTCAACGACCTGCTCGGCACGCCTTTGATCGGCGGGCCTCAGCATGTGCCTTGCAAGCGCACCGACCAGAAGGGCAGCCAGGGCTTCATCGCCCGCCATGACGGCTATGGGGCGCGCTTCAGCTTCCTGCATGAGCGCGAGCTGAAATTATCGACCGAAGGCAATGTGCTTGCCGGCAGGGACCGTTTCCTGCGACCGGGCGGCGCTTCTATCCGCAACAATGGCCGTGACTTCGTCACGGTGCGTTTCCATGTCCATCCCGATATAAGCCTGCTCCAGGATGAGCATGACCGTCTGGTGCTGGCCGCCGACCATGCCGACACCTGGGTGTTTACCTCTACCGAAGTGGTGCCCGAGGTCGAGGAATCGATCTATTTCGCAGGGCTTGGCGGCCCGCGCCGCAGCCGCCAGATCGTGCTTGCGTTCAAGGCCTCGGAAATTTCGGAGGTCCACTGGCAATTGACGCGCACCATCATCGCCGGCCGTCCGGAAAAAGCTGAAGCCGGTGGCAACGGCAGACACTGATCAAGTCTTGCGGCTTGATTTCCGGGCCTCATATGCTACGGCCCGCGGACGCTCTCCAACCAGAAACTGGAAAGGCCGCCAGCCCATGGCCGTCGCCGCCAAGAACATTCCCGCGCCCGACCTTGTACCCATCCGTCGCGCGCTCCTTTCCGTCTTTGATAAGACCGGCCTGATCGATTTCGCCAGGGCGCTGGCTTCGGTCGGCGTCGAGCTAGTCTCGACCGGCGGCACCGCAAGGGCCCTTGCCGAGGCAGGCATGGCGGTGCGCGACGTGTCCGAGCTCACCGGCTTTCCCGAGATCATGGACGGCCGCGTCAAGACGCTGCACCCGTCGGTGCATGGCGCACTGCTTGGCGTGCGCGACGATCCCGAGCACGCCGCAGCGATGCGCGACCACGGCATCGAGCCGATCGATCTCGTCGTCTCCAATCTCTATCCGTTCGAAGAGGTGCGTCGCTCCGGCGCCGACTACGCGGCGATCGTCGAGAACATCGACATCGGCGGCCCGGCGATGATCCGTGCCTCGGCCAAGAACCACGCCTATGTCGGCATCGTCACCGATCCCGATGACTATGCCTCGGTGCTCAACGCGCTGGAGATGAATTTCGGCTCGTTGTCGCTGGATTTCCGCAAGAAGCTGGCAGCCAAGGCCTTTGCCCGCACCGCCACCTACGATGCGGCGATCTCGGGATGGTTCGCCGAGGCGCTTGAGATCGAGCATCCGACATGGCGCGCCTTCGGCGGCAAGCTGCAGTCGGTAATGCGCTATGGCGAAAACCCGCATCAGGGCGCCGGCTTCTATGTCAACGGCGACAGGCGGCCGGGCGTCGCCACGGCGCGCCAGCTTCAGGGCAAGCAGCTTTCCTACAACAACATCAACGACACCGACGCTGCCTTCGAGCTGGTCGGCGAGTTCGACCCGTCGCGCTCCGCAGCAATTGCCATCATCAAGCACGCCAACCCGTGCGGCGTCGCTGAGGACGCTTCGCTGCAGGCGGCCTATGCCAAGGCGCTGGCCTGCGACCCGGTCTCGGCCTTCGGCGGCATCGTCGCCATGAACCGCGTCCTCGATGCCGGAACCGCCGAAGAGATCGTCAAGACCTTTACCGAAGTGATCATCGCACCGGAGGCGTCCGAAGAAGCAGTGCGCATCATTGCCGCCAAGAAGAACCTACGCCTGCTGGTCACCGGCGGCCTGCCCGACCCGCGCGCGGCGGGCCTTGGCTTGAAATCGGTTGCTGGCGGTTTGCTGGTCCAGGGCCGCGACAACGCGGTGGTGGATGACCTCGAGCTGAAAGTGGTGACCAGGCGCGCTCCGACGCCGGCCGAATTGGCCGATCTGAAATTCGCTTTTCGCGTGGCAAAGCACGTCAAGTCGAACGCCATCGTCTACGCCAGGGATGGCGCTACAGTCGGCATCGGCGCCGGCCAGATGAGCCGGGTCGATTCCTCGCGCATCGCGGCGCGCAAGGCGCTCGACGCGGCCGAGGCTGCCGGCCTGACGGAGCCTTTGACCAGGGGCTCGGTCGTCGCCTCGGATGCCTTTTTCCCGTTCGCGGATGGGCTTTTGTCGGCAATCGAAGCCGGCGCCACAGCCGTCATCCAGCCCGGCGGCTCGATGCGCGACGACGATGTCATCGCCGCCGCCGACGCTCACGGCATTGCCATGGTCTTCACCGGAGTCAGGCATTTCCGGCATTGAACGCGTTACCCTCCCGCTGTGGGAGAAGGCAAGAGCAGCTCACTCCGCCGGCCGATCCGCCGGATAGGGCGTGCCGATCAGGATCGCCATGCCGGCGCCAAGGAACAGCACGATCGCCGCCATGCCGAGCCGCGCCGAGCCGCTAGCCAGGGTGATCGTGGCCACCATGAAGGGTGCGGCAAAACTGGTTGCCCGGCCGGCCAGCGCATAGATGCCGAAATAGCGGCCCGATTCGGCAGCGGAGACGCTGCGCGCCATGTAGGAGCGCGACGATGCCTGCACCGGCCCGAAGGCAAGCCCGATCAGCAGGCCGTAGAAAATGTAGGCTTTTTCCGCCGCCGTGCCGAACAATCCGCCACCATCCAGTCCGGGCATCACCCAGGCGCCGAACAGCGTATAGCCCGGCCCGGTAGAAACGATGCCGATCGTGGCAATGCTCAGCATGACCAGCGAAATCATCACTATGGTCTTGGAACCCAGCGCTGTGTCGAGGCGTGCGGCAACCAGGCAGCCGACGATGGCAACGACGTTGAGGATGATGCCGAACAGGCCGATCTCGGTAATCGACCAATGGAACATTGCCGCCGCAAACGTTCCGCCTAGCGCCAGCAGTGCGTTGACGCCGTCCTGATAGATCATACGGGCGACGAGAAAGCGAAAAATACCGCTGCGCTTGCGCACTTCGGCCAGCGTCGACTTCAGTTCCGATAGTCCCTCGCGCACCGCCGGCCCGATTGGAATGCCTTTGATCGCATCAGGCGTGAAGAAGAACATCGGCAGGATGAACAGGAAATACCAGGCCGCCGACAACGGCCCGGTAGCGCGCGCGTCCTCGCCGAGCCTGGGGTCGAGGCCGAAGATCGGGTCGAGCCCAACGACGGTCTTGCCGGTTTCAGGCGAGCCGGCCATGACGGTAACGACGAAGATCAGTGCGATCATGCCGCCGAGATAGCCGAGTCCCCAGGCCATGTTCGAGATCCTGCCGATGTCGCTCTTCGGCACCAGGCGGGGCATCATCGAATCATTGAACACAGTCGAGAATTCCGCCGCGACCGACGCCAGCGAGAACAACGCCACGACCAGAAAAAGATTAGAGCCGGGCGCGGCGAACCACAGCAGGGTGAGGCAGGTGATTTTAACCGCGGCGAAGAAGGCTATCCACGGTTTGCGTGGTCCGGTCTGATCGGCGATCGAGCCGAGGACCGGCGACAAAACGGCAATGACGAGGCCGGCGGCGGCAATGCCGTAGCCCCAGGCCGCTTGCCCGGTCTCTGGATTGCTGGCCATGCGCGAGACGAAATAAGGACCGAAGATGAAGGTGGTAACGACCGTGAAAAACGGCTGTGCCGCCCAGTCGAACAGCATCCATCCCCAGATGCCGCGTCCCGATGCCCGCTGCACTGCCATCTCAGCCATGTCCCCTCCGCTGGAGCTTGCTCCATGCCGATCGAATCGGAATGACGCTCCGTCTTCTTGTTGAGCACGATCTTGTCCAAAAGCCGATCGTCACTTTTTGGGATCATGCTCCGGTGCCCCCCAACGCAGGGCGCCGTTCGCTCAATAGCGCAGTTCTTCCCGGCAATCCCGCGCGATGTGGAAGACGTCTCACAGCTGCGTCAGATCACTCATCAGGCCGGACGCCACCGACAGCCGCGACACGGTGATGTCGCCGCCCTCGGTCAGCGCCTGCAGCCGCTCGCGGATGCGTCCGACCCGTTCGCCACCGGCCTCCAACCATGCCGACACCGGATCCGCCGCCTCGGCATGGCCGGTCAGCGCCGCCACCGCGATGCCGCGCCTGGCCGCGCCGATCGTGTCGGTAGCGCGGGAAAGCGCCAGTTGATCGTAATAATCCGAGGGCGTGATCGAGCGCGCCGCATCTTCGACGCGCGGGATACGGAAGACATCGCTGACTGCAAAAAACGCCTTGGCGGCAGCGACGATGCCGGCATTTGCCGTCCGCGCCGTCAGCGCTATGTCGGGGATGAGTTCCGCCACATCGGTCAACGCCAGTTGCTCGGCAAGGCTCTCGGGCGCGCCGCCCCTCGACAGGCTGTGCCGCCGCTCCTCGATCCGCTCGCGCGAGAAGGCCGGCAGCAGCGAAACGAGCTTCGGCTCAAGCGCCTTGCGCGCATCCTGCAACTCGGCAATCCGCTGCCCGAGCAGTGCAGTGCCGGCATCGTTCTTCAGGTACCAGCCGCTCGTCACATAGATCAGCCGGCTGACCGCCTGATAGAGGTCGAGCTGGATCTGTCCGTCGATCTGGTTGTCGAGCGCGTCGATCTGGCGATACAGCGCCGGCAGTGCAAAGCCATCCCGCACCACGGCGAAGGTGCGCACGACATCGGCGGCACTGCGCCCGGTCGCTTCCTGCAGCCTGTTGACGAAGGACGGGCCGCCGCGATTGACCAGGTCATTGGCGACGGCACGGGCGATGATCTCGCGGCGCAGGCGATGGCCGTGGATTTCCGCCGCATATTTCTTTGCCATGCGGTCGGGAAAGTAACCCATCAGGTCGCGGTCGAAATGCGGATCGTCCGGCACGTCGCTGGCGACGATATCGGAAAACAGCACGATCTTGGCATAGGCAAGCAGCACGCCGAGCTCGGCCCGGGTGAGCGGCTCGCCGCGCGCATCGCGCTCGGCAAGAGCCGCCGGCGACGGCAGCGTCTCGACGGCACGGTCGAGCAGCCCGCGCGCCTCGAGCGCCTCCATGAAGCGGCTCTGATGGGCAATGTCGGCAAGGCCGCGCTTGCGAGCAAGGGACAGCGCCAGCGTCTGCTGGTAATTGTTGGACAGCACTAGGGCGCTGACCTCGTCGGTCATCTCGGCCAGCAATTTGTTGCGCGACGGCCGCGTCAGCGATCCCTTCCGCATGGCGGAAGCCAGCGCGATCTTGATGTTGACCTCGACGTCCGAGCAGTTCACGCCGCCCGAATTGTCGATCGCATCTGAGTTGCAGCGGCCGCCATTCAATCCGAATTCGATGCGCGCCCACTGCGTGACGCCCAGATTGGCGCCTTCACCGATGACCTTGGCACGCAGGTCGAGCGCGGTGATGCGGATCGCGTCATTGGCACGGTCGCCGACGTCCTGGTTGGTCTCGCCCGATGCCCTGACATAGGTGCCGATGCCGCCGAACCACAAAAGATCTGCTGGCGCCTTGAGGATGGCACTCATGATCTCGACCGGCGTGGCCGTTGTCTTGCCGAGGCCGATAGCTGCAGCCGCGGCGGCCGGCAAGGTGATCGACTTCTGGCTGCGCGAGACGATGATGCCGCCTTCGGACAGCTTCGTCTTGTCGTAATCCTGCCAGCTTGAGCGGGCGAGAGCGAACATACGCCGGCGCTCGGCCATCGAAGCGGCCATGTCGGGATCGGGATCGATGAAGATGTCGCGATGATCGAAGGCGGCGATCAGCCGGGTCTGCTCCGACAGCAGCATGCCGTTGCCGAACACGTCGCCCGACATATCGCCAACGCCGACGACGGTGAACGGCGTGGTTTGGATGTCGCGGTTCATCTCGCGGAAATGCCGCTTGACCGCTTCCCAGGCGCCCTTGGCGGTAATGCCCATCTTCTTGTGGTCGTAGCCGGCCGAACCGCCGCTGGCGAAAGCGTCGTCGAGCCAGAAGCCGTGCCTTTCGCTGATGGCGTTGGCGATGTCCGAGAAGGTCGCCGTGCCCTTGTCCGCGGCGACGACGAAATACGGATCATCCTGATCGCGCCGCACGACGCCGGCTGGCGGGACGACGCCGTCCAGCCCGATATTGTCGGTGATCGACAACAGGCTGGAAACGTAATTCTTGTAGGCGGCCGTGCCGGCCTCGAAAATTGCGTCGCGCCCGGCGCTCATCGGCAGCTTTTTCGGGTAGAAGCCGCCCTTGGCGCCAACCGGCACGATCACCGCATTCTTGACCTGCTGTGCCTTGACCAGGCCGAGCACCTCGGTGCGATAGTCCTGCGCACGGTCCGACCAGCGCAGGCCGCCGCGCGCGACCGGGCCGAAGCGCAGATGCACACCCTCGACCTCGGAGCCGTAGACGAAGATCTCTCGCCATGGCCGCGGCGCCGGCAGCCCGTCGACCGATTGCGAATCGAGCTTGATCGCCAGCGATTGGCCTTTCTGTTTCGTATCGGCAACGAAATGATTGGTGCGCAGCGAGGCTTCGATCAGGTTCAGATAACGGCGGATGATGGTGTCGTCGTCAATGTTGGGAACGTCTTCCAGCGCATCCGTGATCTTGGCTTTCAGATGTTTGGCCTGAACGACGCCTTCCGTCTCGGCCGTCGGGCTGAGGCGGGCGACAAACAGCGCATGCAGGCCGCGGGCGATCTCGGGATAACGTTTGAGCGCGGCGGCGATGAAATCCTGGCTCTGCGGGATGCCGGCCTGCTGCAGATAGCGGCCATAGGCGCGCAGGACAGTGATCTCGCCCGACCACAGGCCGGCGGTCTGGGCAAGGCCGTTATAGCCGTCATTGTCGACATCGCCGCGCCAGACGGAAAGGAACGCATCCTGGAACAGCGCGCCGCCATTGCCGAGGTCGATCGGCCTGCCGTAGCTGTTCTCGAGTTCCATGTCGTGGATGAAGACCATGCCGGGCTGATCTCTATTGATCATGCCGGATTGAATGTCGCCGACCTCGAAAGTGCGCTCGCTGATGACGCGGAAACCGATGTTTTCCAGCACGGGCACGCGCCGCGACAGCGCCACCGGGCTGCCATGGTGATAGATCTTCAGCGCCGCCTGATGCGGCTTCTGGACGGTGTGACGGTAATAGTCGATGGCGATCGGATTTGACGCATCGAGCTTGGCGATGCGCCCGGCGTCGGCCAGCGCCACGGCCGGCGGAAAACTGTCGCGATAACTTTCCGAAAAACGCGAGGCGATGGCCGTGAGTCTCGCATCGGCGCCGGTCTCTGTCGCGGTCTCGCGCAGTGCATCGTCCCAGGTCCGTACGATGTCGCGGATCGCCGCCTCGATCGTCGCCTGCTCGACCTTCGGCGTCCTGCCGCCGGAGCGGCCGATGATGAAATGGACGCGCGCCAGCCCGCCTTCCGGGAAGGCCGGATAATAGGCCGACAGCCGGCCTTCGAAGACGGTCTTCAGATAGGTGCCGATCTTCTCGCGCACGACGCTGTCGTAGCGGTCGCGCGGCACGAAGACGAGCACGGAGACGAAGCGGTCGAACTGGTCGACACGCACCAATGCCCTGACGCGCGGTCGCTCGATCAAGCCCAGTATGGCTTCGGCATGCTTGCGCAGGATCGGCACCGAAACCTGGAACAGCTCGTCGCGCGGATAGCTCTCCAGCACGTTGATCAAAGCTTTGCCGGAATGGTCGCTTGGATTGAAGCCGGATTTGGCAATGACGGTTTCCGCCTTCGAGCGCAGGTAGGGGATTTTCATCACCGAGCGCGTATAGGCAGTCGAGGTGAACAGGCCGACGATACGGAGCTCGCCTGAAAGCACGCCTTTGCCGGTGTAGGTCTTGACGCCAATGTAGTCGAGGTAGATGCGGCGGTGCACCGATGACTTGGCGTTGGCCTTGGTGACGATCAGCGGTTCCGGCCCATGCAGGAAGGCACGGATTTCCGGGGTCGTGCTCACCGCTTCGGTGCCGCGCCTGAGCACCAGCACGTCGGGATCGGAAAGGATGCCGAGGCCGGGCTTTTCGGCGCGCTCGAGCATGCCGCTCGTCTCGCCGCCAGTGTAGTTGAATTCGCGCATGCCGAGAAAGGTGAAATTGTCGTCGCGCAGCCATTCGAGGAAGGCGATCGCCTCGGTGACATGGGCCTTGTCGAGCGGCACTGGCGAGTAGCGGAATTCCGAGATCGCCTGGTCGAGGCGGGCAAGCATCGGCTTCCAGTCGGTGACGGCGGCTCGCACCTGGCCGAGCAGCTTCGTCAGGCGTGCGGCCAGGCCTTCGGCCTGCTCGGCCGAAAGGCGGCCGATATGGACATGGATGACGCTCAGTCGGTCATGGCTGTGGTCGCCCTTGGCATAACCGCCATCGCCGAGGATTTCCTCGACGCCGTTCTTGCCGTGCCTGACGACTATGACCGGATGGGTAACCAGCAGCGGCTCGCCGGCGCTTTCTGTAATCTCGCCGAGGACGGAATCGAACAGGAACGGCATGTTGTCGTTGACGACGGTGATCACCGTCATCGGCCGGCCCTGGCGGACGACACCGGAATCAACGTCTATGGCAACGACGCAGTCGTCCTTCTTGTGCCTGGCCACTGCGCGGCCGGCGAGTTCGGCAGCGCGTTCGAGATCGATGACGTCGTAGGCGGCGACATCTTCGGCCGGAGCTCGGGCCAGCAAGTAGTCGGCAAGCCTGCCGGGCTTTTCGCCACCCGCGGCTTCACCCCTCGTCACGCCGGCCTTTTTCAACCGGCTCGCTGACTTTACGCTGGCCATGAGTCCCTCCCGTCACATGTTTTTGCGGCTATGCTAACAGATGACGGGTATTTGGCGACAAAGGTTTGACGGCTTGCGACGAAATGTCGGAATTCACCGGCAGCCTGGCGAAAACGAGGAGAAATCCGCCATGACGGAGAAAATTACCGCGCTTGACCTGGCACCGGCGGAGCTGAGCGACGCGACCAAGGCCTATTTCGCCAAGTGCCGGGAGAAGCTCGGCCTCGTTCCCAATGTGCTGCTCGCCTATGCCTTCGACGAGAAGAAGCTGCGCGCTTTCACCGACATGTACAATGATTTGATGCTGGGTGAATCCGGCCTGTCGAAACTCGAGCGCGAGATGATCGCGGTGGCCGTCTCGTCGGTCAACCATTGCTACTATTGCCTGGTCGCGCATGGCGCGGCGGTGCGCCAGCTTTCCGGCGACCCGGCCTTC
Organism: Mesorhizobium sp. M0598; assembly: GCF_040320865.1. NCBI lineage: Bacteria > Pseudomonadati > Pseudomonadota > Alphaproteobacteria > Hyphomicrobiales > Phyllobacteriaceae > Mesorhizobium > Mesorhizobium sp. M0598. Next base: position 120,236 of record NZ_JAMYQL010000009.1, read on the forward strand.
GGCGAGATGATGGTGATGAATTTTCGCGCCGCCGAGCTTTCGGACAGGCAACGCGCCATGCTCGAATTCGCGGTGAAGCTGACCGGGCAGCCGGCAAAGATCGTCGAAGCGGACCGGGCGGCGCTGCGGCAAGTCGGCTTTTCCGACCGCGACATCTGGGACGTCGCCTCGACCGCGGCGTTCTTCAACATGTCGAACCGGCTGGCATCGGCAATCGATATGCGGCCGAACGATGAATACCATGCGATGGCGCGATAGGGCACCGCCGTTGCGAGCCAACCGCACATTATATTAGCTACTTCGCATTCTCGTTGCTTGTTTGCCGGTTTGGTCCGATGATCGGCATGCGGCATGACCGCATGCCGGTTCGATGCCGCCGATCAAAGGAGGAGAACATGGCGAAATTTCTCTACGTCTATCACGGCTCGGGCAAGATGCCGACCGAGGAGGCCGAACGGAAGGCAGCGATGGATGCCTGGAACGGCTGGTACGGCAAGCTTGGCTCAGCGGTGGTCGACGGCGGCAATCCAGTCGGCATGTCGAAGACCCTGCTGCCTGGCGGCAAGGTCGAGAACAATGGCGGCAGCAATCCGACCGCCGGTTACACCATCATCGAAGCGAAAGACATCGACGATGCCGTCGGCAAAGCCAAGGATTGTCCTATCCTGACGGACCCGGGTTTCAGCGTCGAGATTGCGCCGATAATCGAAATGGGTTGACGCGCCGGCTCAGGACCGCGCCGCGATAGCCGCCGCAGCGCCGGCCATGGTTCCGGCGCTGACGCGGTTGGCAATCTTCATCGCCCGCTTGCTTTTGAGCAGCTTGCGCGCCTGTGATGCGGCGAGCACCCAGGTCAAATCGATAGCGACCAGGACAACGGCCATGGTCGCGGTCAGCTCGACCCAGCCGATCATGCTGACCGAACCGAGGTCGATGATGGTCGGCAGCAGCGCCAGGTAGAACATCATGATCTTCGGGTTGCCGAGCGTCACCGCCATGCCGGCAAAGAACAGCTTGGTGGGCGAATCTTCGCGCGGCAGCGAACCTTCTTTTGCCTCGACCGGCGCCGTCCACATCTTCCAGGCCAGCCAGGCGAGATAGGCGACGCCGACCCACTTCACGACGACGAAAGCAAAATGGAACGTCTGCGCCACCACGGCGAGGCCAAACACCGCCAGGGACAGCCAGATCGCTTCGCCGATCCACATCGCAAGCAGGAACGGGAACACGTCGCGAAACCCTTTTGCGATGACCCGCGCCACAAGAGCGGCGATCGATGGGCCGGGCGAGCCGGCGGCAACAAGCAGGGCGCCGGCAAAAATCAGAAGCGATGTGAAATGCATGACGCGGATCCCGTTTGAAATGTTTGGGTCGTTCAACATAACCCAACTGGTCCGACGACAGTAGCGTCCACGGAAAGAAGGCTTGTCGGCCAGGCACCTCGCGGCTAGAAATGTCGTTCCGAAATCCTTTCCGAGCTTCACTTTGCCTACGTAACCGCCGGTCTCGTCAACTCCCCCAACACAGAGCAGGGCGTCGCAGTCGCGATGCCTGTTTTCACATCATGTGTTCCTCGGGTGGCGGTTCGAGACCGGTTTGGCACTGCTGAACCGCTGTCGCGCATAACCACCCGCGACACCTGATTTCCAACTGCCGCAGTCTCTCGCCACGCCGTGCCCGCAAGGGTTCTCGATATCGCCGATCTGACGAACTTCCCGACGGGAAGGGCTTTTCGGCATGCCTTCGATACTGCGTATCCGCTGGGCGATCACACCCAAGACCGCACCTCGACCTCACCTCAACTGCAATCGCTGCGGCGGCCTGAAAGCCTATCGCTGCAGCGGCAAATTCCGGGTCAATGCCAATGGCAAGCGCATTGACGCCTGGTTGATCTACCGCTGCATCGACTGCGACAATTCCTGGAATTTCGGCATTCTGGAGCGCTGCAGCCGCCGCGATATCGAACCGGCAATATTGCAGGCGCTCGAAAGCAATGATCCGGTCCTGGCGCGGCGCCATGCTTTCGATGTTGCCGCATTGCGAAGCAGGATCGGGCGCGTCGAGGAGTTTCCTGAAGCCATCGTTCATAAGCAGGTGCTCGGGGACAGGCCGGAAAATACCAGCGCTCTCGAACTTCAGCTCTGGCTCGAAATGCCGACAACGCTGCGGCTCGACCGGTTGCTGGCCAGCGAACTCGGTGTCCCGCGATCGCGGCTACAGGTTTGGGAAGAGAAGCGATTGCTGGTGGTTGGTCCGGACGGGGCCAAAGCCTTGCGCCGGCCGGCGCGGGCGGGAACGGCGATCCGGATCCACCTGTCTGGCGAACCAGACCGGGACGAAATCATTTCGGCTGCAGGTGGATGAGGCGACGGCAAGGGAATCCGTAGTCAGAGACAGTTGCGGCCAGGGGTCAGTCGCCCTCTTTGGAGGCCGAGCCAATCAAACCCTTGGCCGCATCGAGATCGCTGTCGGCGACTTGCACATGGATCAAGCCAAGCCTGCCCGTGTCGAGAAGATAATTCGCGAGAGCATAAATTCCATACGCGTCGAGCATCGACACGCAAACTTCGGCCTCGGGTCGATTGTCGTATATGACAGCCGTGACGAGTTTACCGCTCATTGCGCGGTATTGCCCTTTATGCCGCGCCGACCACTTTCGCCGACTTCTCAAAACGCTTGCGCTCGTTCGGATCGAGATAGAGCTTGCGCAGGCGGATGGTCTTCGGCGTCACTTCGACCAGCTCGTCGTCCTGGATCCAGGCCAGCGCGCGTTCCAGCGTCATGCGGATCGGCGGTGTCAGCTTCACCGCCTCGTCCTTGCCGGCGGCGCGGATGTTGGTCAGCTTCTTGCCCTTGAGCACGTTGACTTCGAGGTCGTTGTCCCTGGAATGGATGCCGATGATCATGCCCTGATAGACTTTGACGCCGGGGTCGATGACCATCGGGCCGCGGTCTTCCAGGTTCCACATGGCGTACGCCACCGATTCACCCTGTTCGTTGGAGATCAGCACGCCGTTGGTACGGCCCGGCAGCTCACCCTTGTAAGGTTCATAGGCATGGAACAGCCGGTTCATCACAGCGGTGCCGCGCGTGTCGGTCAACAGTTCCGACTGGTAGCCGATCAACCCGCGCGTCGGTGCGTGGAAGACGATGCGCTGGCGATTGCCGCCCGAAGGGCGAAGCTCGACCATCTCGGCCTTGCGCTCCGACATCTTCTGCACGACGACGCCGGCATGCTCCTCGTCGACGTCGATGACGACTTCCTCGACCGGCTCCAGCAATTCGCCGCTGTCGCCCTTCTGCATGACGACGCGCGGCCGCGACACGGCGATCTCAAAACCTTCGCGGCGCATCGTCTCGATCAGCACGGCCAGCTGCAATTCGCCGCGGCCGGAGACGAAGAACGAATCCTTGTCCGGCGATTCCTCGATCTTCAGCGCGACATTGCCTTCAGCCTCGCGCAGCAGGCGGTCGCGGATGACGCGGCTGGTCACCTTGTCGCCTTCGGTGCCGGCCAGCGGGGAATCATTGACCAGGAACGACATCGTCACGGTCGGCGGATCGATCGGCTGCGCATGCAGCGGTTCCGTCACCGACGGGTCGCAGAACGTGTCGGCGACGGTGCCCTTCGACAGGCCGGCAATAGCGACGATGTCGCCCGCCTGCGCCTCGTCAATGGGCTGGCGCTCGAGCCCGCGGAAAGCGAGGATCTTCGAAATGCGGCCGGTTTCGACCTGGGTGCCGTCATGGTGCAGCACCTTGACCGCCTGGTTGGATTTCAGTGTGCCGGATTCGATACGGCCGGTGATGATGCGGCCGAGGAACGGATTGGCTTCCAGGATGGTGCCGATCATGCGGAACGGGCCGGGATGAACGGTCGGCGCCGGCACGTGCTTGATGACGAGGTCGAACAGCGGCGCCAGAGCCTGGTCCTTCGGACCTTCGGGGTTTTCCGAGACCCAGCCGTCGCGGCCTGAACCGTAAAGGATAGGGAAGTCGAGCTGCTCGTCGGTAGCGTCAAGTGCTGCAAAAAGATCGAACACCTCGTTGACCACTTCGACGTGGCGGGCATCTGGCCGGTCGATCTTGTTGATGACGACGATCGGCTTCAGTCCAACCTTGAGTGCCTTGCCGACCACGAATTTGGTCTGCGGCATCGGCCCCTCTGCGGCGTCGACCAGCACGATGGCCGAATCCACCATCGACAGAATGCGCTCGACCTCGCCGCCGAAGTCGGCGTGGCCGGGCGTGTCGACGATGTTGATGCGGGTGTCCTTCCAGTCGACCGAGGTCGCCTTGGCCAGGATGGTGATGCCGCGTTCCTTTTCGAGGTCGTTCGAATCCATGGCGCGCTCGGCGACGCGCTGGTTGTCGCGGAACGAGCCGGACTGTTTCAGAAGCTGGTCGACGAGGGTGGTTTTTCCATGGTCGACGTGCGCGATGATCGCGATATTGCGGATTTTCATGTTTCGGTCTCGGGAGCGTTGCAGGCAGCAGGCCAAAAGGCGCTGCCTCTTTCGGTTGGGCGGCTCATACAGGGTTTTTCGCAATTGCGAAAGAGGAGGCGAGCCACCAAATAAAGTCACCAAATCTTAAATGTCTTGGTGTGAAGTGGAATTATTAACCAAGGCGGAACCTTTCATGGTCCGGACAGTTCGAATTTCATGATCGAGATAGGCATCAAACTCCGGCCGATTTTGGCATGTACCGCGCTCGCCGTCCTCCTCGCGGCCGGCGCGGCGCAGTCGGCGGCGTCGTTCAAGGAGACGCGGTCTGCTTTGCCGTCCGACAAGCCGTCGGCGGAGCAGCTTTTTGCCGATGCTCCCGATGGCGTCGATCCGGTGGTGACCGGGCCGGTAAGCGCCGTCTTCAAGCAGCGGCAGCAAAATGCCGGATGCGACAGCGCCGTCTGGCCCAACATTCCCGTCGTCTGCTATCCCGATTGATATACGTCCTACCCTCGGCCTGGCCCGAGGGTAGTGGCGGCGTCGCTCACGCCGACCGCACCGGATCGAGCGTGACCTTGTAGAGTTCGCTGTCGTCACGATCCATCAGCCGCACCGTCAACTGCTCGGTGGCGCCATCGATCTCGACGAGCCCGAAGAACTGCAGGCCGGCCGAAGGCGCCAGGTTTTGACCCTGTTCGGCAGTTGGTGCCTTTATGAACTTCAGCTCCGGGCCGAATGTCATATCGAAACCATTAGGCCCGAACGTGCCGGAATGGATCGGACCCGAAACGAATTCCCAAAACGGATTGAAGTCCTGGAACTGCGCCTTGTCCGGATTGTAGTAATGCGCAGCTGTGTAATGCACGTCTGCGGTGAGCCAAACAGTGTTGCTGATACCCGCATTCTTTATATAGCGAAGAAGGTCGGCAATTTCCAGCTCACGCCCTTTGGCCGGGCCATTGTCGCCATTGCTGACCGCCTCGGCCCCTACCTTCTTGGTGCCGTCGTTCCAGACGACGAGGCCGAGCGGCATGTCGGCGGCGATGATTTTCCAGGTTGCCTTGGAATTCGCCAGTCCGCGCTTCAGCCATTTCGTCTGCTGTTCGCCAAGGATGCGCGATTGCGCCGTCATCGTCTCTTGCATATTCGGACCGTTGGGGCCGCGATAGGAACGCATGTCGAGGAAGAACACGTCGAGCAGCGGACCATAGGCGATCTTGCGGTAGACGCGGCCGGGCTCCGACGGCTCGTAACGGATCGTCGTCATTTCGTGGAAGGCGCGCGCCGCACGTGCCGCCAGCACATGAATGGATTTTTCAGTGTAGCGATCGTCGGCGCTCAGGTCCTTCGAGTCCGACCAGTTGTTCAGCACCTCGTGGTCATCCCACTGATAGAAGGTCGGACAGATGGCGCTGAGCGCCAGCACATGCCTGTCCATCATGTTGTATTTCCACTGCACCCGGTATTCGTCCAGCGTCTCGGCAACCTTGCGCTTCTCGTCGATCAGCACTTTGTTTTTCCACTTGCCGCCGTTGGGCAGGTCGACCTCGTCCTTCATCGCACCATCGGCATAGATCGTATCGCCCGAATGCAGGAAGAAGTCGGGCGTGTGCTTGGCAATGGTGGCGTAGGTCTTCATGCCGGTCTCGTCGATGCCCCAGCCTTGGCCGGCGGTGTCGCCCGACCAGGCAAAGCGAATGTCGCGCTTCGAGGCAGGTGCCGTGCGGAAGCGGCCGACGACCGGCTCGGAAACGGCGTTGATGTCGGCAAGATCGGCCGCGACCATGCGGTAGAAGATGTCCTGGTCGGAGGCGAGATCGGTAAGCAGCCGCTTCACCGTATAATCGCTGGCCGGCGAGGTATCGAGCGGCGCCAGGCGGACGGCATTGGTGAAGCTTTCGGTCGGCGACACCTCGAACATGACGCGCGACGGCCGGTCGGTGCGTGTCCAGACCATGCCGCTGGTGGCGTCGACGTCGCCGGACTGGATGCCATGGGTGAAAGCCGGGCGCTGATTGGCGCGCGAGTAATAGGGAAGGGCGAGGCCCGCGGCGCCGACCAGGCCAACGGCGCTGGCCGACGTGACGAAAGCGCGCCGCGTCATCGAAATCTTGTTCATGGCTGTCTCCTGGATGGCATTGAACGTCGCCACCAAGCTCCAGCTTCAATGTTTCAGGCACATTTCGAAACGATGAAGGTTTGATAACAGTGAACAGGCTGGCGAATCTCCCTCCTTGAGGGGGAGATGTCGCCGAAGGCGACAGAAGGGGGTCGTCTCGCATGGAGCACCGACCTCTTGCATCGGCGATAAGGGGCCGAGCCCAGTCGGACCGACCCCCTCTGGCCGCTTCGCGGCCATCTCCCCCTCAAGGGGGGAGATTAGCACGGCCGATTGCGCCCTACGCCGCCTGCGGTTCCGGATCAAACGCCGGGCGGCTGGTGTTGATCAGCAGCGAGATGCAGGCGGCGGCTATTGCCGTCATGCCGGCGATCAGGAAGGCAAGCTGATAGTTGCCCTGAAGCTCACGCATGGTGCCACCGAAGGCAGCGGCGGTTGCCGCACCCACCTGATGGCCGGCGACGATCCAGCCGAAGACGATCGGCCCGCTGCGGTCGCCGAACGCCTCGTTGGAAAGCCTGAGCGTCGGCGGCACCGTCGCGATCCAGTCCAGTCCGTAAAACACGGCGAAGATGATCAGGCTGGTCGCCGAGAAGCCGGAATAGGGCAGATAGATCAGCGACAGGCCGCGAATGCCATAATAGACGCCGAGCAGCTTGCGCGGATCAAAGCGATCCGTGAGCCAGCCCGATAGCGTCGTGCCGATAAGGTCGAAAATGCCCATCATCGAGAGCAGGCCTGCGGCCTGCACTTCGCCGATGCCCATATCGCCGCAAAAGGCGATCAGATGCGTGCCGACCAACCCGTTGGTGGTGAAGCCGCAAACGAAAAACGTGGCGAACAGGTACCAGAACACGCGCGTACCGGCGGCGCGGCGCAACGTGCTCAGCGTATGCGCGAGGAAATTGCCTTGCGCGGCCGGCGGCGCCGGCGGCACGTCGTCGGCCTCGGCACCGTAGCGCACCATGCCGATCGCGGCTGGCCGCTCCGGCACCAGCATATAAACCAGCGGCACCAAGGCGGCGGTGGCCACGGCAATGGCGATGGCGACCGGCTTCCAGCCGCCCGACTGGGCGAGCGAGGCGAGCAGCGGCAGGAAGACCAGCAGCCCGGTGGCACTGGACGCCGACATCAGTCCCATCACCAAGCCGCGATTGGTCTTGAACCAGCGGTTGACGATGGTCGCGCCGAGCACGGTGGCGACGGCGCCCGAGCTGACGCCGGAAAACACGCCCCAGGTGAGGAGCAGATGCCACGGTTTGGTCATCAACAGGCTGAGCGCGGTCGATCCCGACATCAACAGCAGCGCGGCAAGCAAGGTGCGGCGCAGCCCGATCCGCTCCATCAGCGCCGCGGCAAACGGCCCGGTCAGGCCATAGAGGAAGATGCCGGTGGCCGCCGCCAGCGACACCACGTCGCGCCGCCAGCCGAAACTGTTCTCGAGCGGCAGCATCATGACTGCCGGCGCCGAACGCAGGCCCGCTGCGATCAGCAGGCAAAGGAAGATGACGGCGACCACGACGAAAGCGTAGCGCTGGCCAAACGGGCGGGATTGAGCTATCATGTTACTGACCGGTACGTTGCAGGAGCGCGAAACATACGTACCGACCGGTAACATTGTCAACCAGCTAACCGGCAGACCAGGCATGAAAAGCATTGAACCAACGATCAAGGCGAATGACGCACCCCCGCCTCGCGCCGCCGAACGGATTCTCCAGGTGGCGCGAGACCTGTTCTACCGGCAAGGCATCAGGGCGATCGGCGTCGACGAGATCGTGCGGCGTGCCGGCGTCACCAAGCCCAGCCTCTACCGCAGCTTTCCGTCCAAGGATGAGCTGGCCGCATCCTACCTCCGGCACTATGACCTCGAATTCTGGGAGCGTTTCGACGAGGCGGTGGATGCCCATCCCGGCGATCCGCGCGCGCAGATCGTCGCTTTCCTGACCCGCGTCGGCAAGCGCACGCAAAAGCCCGATTATCGTGGCTGCGGCATGACCAATGCCGCGGTCGAATATCCCGAACATGGCCATCCGGCCCGCGCCGTGAGCGAGGCCAACAAGCAGGAACTGCGCCAGCGCCTGCGCGCCATGGCGGCAGAGATGGGCGCCGGCGACGCCGACACGTTGGGCGACGGGCTGCTGCTGCTGATCGAAGGCGCCTATATCAGCGGCCAGCTGTTCGGTGTCGGCGGGCCGGCGCAGTCGGTGGCCCGCAACGCCGATCTTCTGATAGAGGCAAGTTTGAAGAAATAGTGTTCCGTTTTACCAGACCACTGTGCGCAGCCCGACTTCCTCTAGGCTGCTGCTAAATTTGACGGTACGCTGCGCCCCCCGAACTGAGTTGTTCCGCCATGCGCGCTCTCTTGATCCCGCTTGCCCTCGCCGGTTTCTGCCAGGCGGCCCGGGCCGGCGACATATCCAGCGTCTATACCGATCTCGATTGGGAGAAGGACTGCGTCACCTATGCCCAAGCGGAAGAAGGCGACGGGGACTGGGCCGATCTCGCCTGTTCGGGCTATCGCGGTTACCCGGTGCTGGTTTCCTACGACGATGCGCGGGAATCGCTGTTCTACGGCTTTCCACCTGGCGATATGACCACGGTCTGGGAAAGCTTTTCCGGCCTCAATTCGGCTGGACCCAAAGTCGAGTGGCGGATCGAAACCAACGGCAAAACTGCCATTCCCTTCGCCGTCATTCATCGTCGCTCGATCAGCGATACCGAGGGCGAGAACAAGTCGACGGAAGTGCTGATCGTCGCCAAGGTTGCCCAGCCTGACGCCCACGAAGGCTGCACGATCGGCCTTGTGCTCGCCACCGGCAATCCCGCCGCCAACGATCAGGCGCGCAAGCTTGCCGACGAGAAGGCACGCACCTTCGCCTGCGGCAAGGACAAGCGTGAGGTGCTTGGCGACGCGCCCGCTTTCGGCCGCGTCGACAACTGATTATTTGCGCCCGACAATTACTTGCGCCTGGCCCGCTCGATTGCCTCGACGATCATCTTCTTGGCATAGGCCGCATCGTACCAGCCTTCGATCTTGACCCATTTGCCGGGTTCGAGATCCTTGTAGTGCTCGAAAAAGTGCTGCACTTGCTGGCGGGTGATGTCGGGCAATTGCGTGTATTCGTGGACGTCCTCGTAACGCAAGGTCAGCTTGGGTGAAGGCACCGCGATCACCTTCTCGTCCTGGCCCGCATTGTCCTCCATCACCAGCACGCCGATCGGCCGCACATTGATGACGCAGCCTGGCACCAGCGCGCGCGTGTTGCAGACTAGCACGTCGATCGGGTCGCCGTCGCCCGACAGCGTATGCGGTACGAAACCGTAATTGCCGGGATAGCGCATCGAGGTGTGCAGAAAGCGGTCGACGAACAGCGTGCCGGCTTCCTTGTCCATCTCGTACTTGATCGGCTCGCCGCCGATCGGCACCTCGATTATGACGTTGACGTCCTCGGGCGGGTTCTTTCCGCTGGCAATCGCTTCGATACGCATCGCTTTATCCCTCTCTCGATTGGAGATCGATAGCGGGCGACGGCGAATGGTGCAATGCGGCGAATGGTACGGGGAGATCGTCCGAACCGAAAACCGGCCGGATCATGCGCTGGCCGTCATTCCCAGACGAAAGCGACCTTCTTCAGCGCCTTCTGCTCGAATATCTCGACGCCTTCGGCAACATCGCGGCCACCGGCGCCGGCATAGAAGGCAAGTGCGTTCTGATTGTCTTCCAGCGCCCAGACCACCATGCCTTTCAGGCCATGGTCGGCCAGCCGTGCCCGCGCGGCCGAGAACAGCCGGCTGCCGAGCCCGATGCCTTGATATTCCGGCCGCAGGTAAAGTTCGTAGATCTCGCCCTGCTGCCTGAGTTCGCGGGCGCGGTTCTTGCCGATCGTCGCATAGCCGGCAATTTTGCCGCCGATTTCGACGACCAGGACGGTGGCAGCGCGGCGAATGGCATTCGCCCACCAGTCGGCGCCGCGGCGGTTGATCATCGATGTCAGCGTGCGGTGCGGGATGATGCCCGAATAGGCGCCGCGCCAGGCCTCGAGATGCACGTCGGCGATGGCGGCCGCATCGCGCGGTTCGGCTTTCCTGATGTCGATGCTCAGCGTATTCATGATTGGTTAACCATAAACCCGCCGCGCCCGATTGCAAGAGTCCGGTCAACCGCCGCGATGCTTTCACACAGCCGGACGGTGCGTCCTTGAGACGCTGCGAAACCGCTTTTGGCGAGATCAAATCTCGACCAGATGGTCGTCCAGTTCGTTGCTGTCGCCGGTCGAGACCGGAAAATGCTCGGCCAGTACCGCACCGACTGCTTGGATCGCCTTGACGAACCCCTCGGCAAGCCGATCGTCGCCGGCATGCGCCGTAAGGTCGCGGACGACACCGTCCCAGACATGCTGGCCGACACGAGAATCGATCCCGCTGTCGGCGACCACCTCGGCATAGCGCTCGGCGATCGAGACGAACACCAGCACGCCAGTGCGCGCCGTGGTGCGGTGGACGTTGCGGGCGAGGAACTGCTTCATCGCATTGGCGTGGGCGGCCTGGTAGCGCAGCCGCCTCGGCACCAGATGGATGCGCAATGCCGGCAATGCCCACAACAGGATGAGCACACTGGCAAGCGCCAGAAGCTCGGCGATGACGAAATGCGGCAAGCGGATCGACAGCCACCAGGCTTCCAGCCCATAACCGACGGCGAGGCTGACGACGAGCATGCCGAGCATCGCCATGAAAGCGGCCGGGAAGAAATAGCCGTCGCTGGCATGCGCCACGACGCAGTAGATCTCGCCGTCGGTCTTTGATTCGGCAGCGCGGATCGCACCGGCGATGCGCTCATGATCCTCGGGGCTGATCGGTCGTGTTGCCATGATTGATGTCTCACCAGCTTCCTGAAGAACCGCCGCCGCCGGACGAACCGCCGCCGCCTGAAAACCCGCCGCCCGAACTTCCGGACGACCAACCGCTGCCGGAACTTCCAGACGACCAGCCACTGCCGGACGAGCTCCCAGACGTCCAGCCACCGCCACCGGAGGATGACGAACCTGGCCCGCGGCCGTAGCGGAACGTCATGCCCAGCCACTTGTACACGCCCGGCGACAGTTTCGTGCCGAAGATCGGCGGCAGGAACGCCATTGCCAAGCCTCCGAAGAACATCGTCGCCCACAGGACAATGAACAGCATGAAGATGGGATCGACAGGATTGTCATTCGCCGGATTGCGCTTGCCGCGCGCCTCCAGCTCTTCGGGATTGCCTTCCAGCACCATGATCATGTCATCGACGGCCTTGCCGATGCCACCGGAGAAATCGCCGGCACGGAAGGCCGGCACCATGTCGTTTTCGATGATCAGCTTGGTGTGCAGGTCGGTCAGCGTGCCTTCCAGCCCATAGCCGACTTCGATGCGCATCTTGCGGTCGTTCGGCGCCACCAGAAGCAGGACGCCGTTGTTCTCCTTCGCCTGGCCGAGTTTCCAGGCGCGGAACAGCCGGTTGGCGTAAGGCTCGATCTCCTCGCCGTCGAGGCTGGGGATGGTCGCGACGACGATCTGGTCGGACCCTTTCGTCTCGAACTCGGCAAGCTTCTGCGTCAGCGCCGCCTCGGTCGCGGCATCGATGATGCCGGCATTGTCGACGACCCGTCCGGTCAGCGCCGGCAGTGCGGCGGCGAATGCCGCGAAGCCGACCAGCAGCACCGCCATGGCCAACAGTGCGGTGCCGATTATTTTGATGAAACGGCCGGATTCCACCGGGCTGATGGCGTGTCTTGTCATCTCGTCACCAACTTCCCGAGGAGCCGCCGCCGCCGGACGAACCGCCGCCGCCGGAAAACCCGCCACCGCTTGAACCCGACGACCATCCCCCGCCGGAACCTCCCGACCAGCCGCCGGACGACCGCCGGTTTGGCTCGAAGGTCATGCCCAGCCAGCGATAGCGGCCGGGACCGATCTTCTGGCCGAAGATCGGCGGCAGGATGGAGGCTGCGAGGCCGCCGAAAAAGATGATTGCCCAGATGGCTATGAAGATCGTGAAGAACAGATCGTCGCTGTTGAACGGCGGCTGCTGGTTGCGTTCGCCGCGCGCCTCCAGTTCTTCGGGATTGCCTTCCAGCACCATGATCATGTCGTCGACGGCCTTGCTGATACCACCGGAGAAATCGCCGGCACGGAAGGCCGGCACCATGTCGTTTTCGATGATCAGCTTGGTGTGCAGGTCGGTCAGCGTGCCTTCCAGCCCATAGCCGACTTCGATGCGCATCTTGCGGTCGTTCGGCGCCACCAGAAGCAGGACGCCGTTGTTCTCCTTCGCCTGGCCCAGTTTCCAGGCGCGGAACAGCCGGTTGGCGTAAGGCTCGATCTCCTCGCCGTCGAGGCTGGGGATGGTCGCGACGACGATCTGGTCGGACCCTTTGGTCTCGAACTCGGCAAGCTTCTGCGTCAGCGCCGCCTCGGTCGCGGCATCGATGATGCCGGCATTGTCGACGACCCGTCCGGTGAGGGTTGGCAGGTCGGCGGCGAAGGCGATGACAGGGAGGAGGAGAAGGCTTTGGAAGACGAGTAGGAAGGCCAGGCAGGCGTTCTGTCGCGCCCCCCTCTGTCCTGCCGGACATCTCCCCCTCAAGGGGGGAGATCGGCTGTCACGGCTGTTTTCGCCAATCTCCAACGTTGCAGGATGGGCGGTGAAGCCAAAGCTGCCAATCTCCCCCCTTGAGGGGGAGATGCCCGGTAGGGCAGAGGGGGGTGCTACGGAGTGCAAGGCCAATAGGAACCACGCTCACCGGCTGTTATTCACCCGCCTTGCGTGGTGTTGGTGCCGAAATCGACCTTCGGCGGCTGCATCTTATCCTCCTCGATGGTGAAATTCGCAAACGGCTGGTTGCCGCGGAACCACAAGGTCGCCCAGATCACCGACGGGAAGGTCCTCAGCGTCAGATTGTACTCTCTCACTGCCTGGATATAGTCGCGGCGGGCGACCGTGATCCGGTTCTCGGTGCCTTCGAGTTGTGCTTGCAGCGCCAGAAAGTTCTGGTTGGCCTTGAGATCGGGATAGTTCTCCACCACCGCCAGCAGGCGCGACAGCGCGCTGGTCAGGCCGGCCTGGCTGTCCTGGAATTTCTTGAAGGCTTCCGGATTGTTCAGCGTTTCCGGCGTCACGGTCACCTGCGTCGCCTTGGCGCGCGCTTCGACCACGGCATCGAGCGTGTCCTTCTCGTGCGCGGCGTAGCCCTTGACCGTGTTGACCAGATTGGGGATGAGATCGGCGCGGCGCTGGTATTGATTCAACACCTCGCTCCATGCGGCCTTGGCGTTTTCCTCAGCCGTCGGAATGGTGTTGTAGCCGCAGCCGGCAAGCAGCGGCAGCATGACGGCCATGACCAGGAACGTAGCTAGATTACGAAAGATTGGCGGCGAAGAAAGGCGCTGGGCAAGCATGATAAGTCCCCTCGATAGCATTGGCAGGCGAAGCATTAGCACAATCCTTGCGTAAGAAAATGACTTCGGCCGAGAAGTGTTACTGGTTTCTGCCATTCGCCGTCGGGCCCTGTGACAGACGAGGCGAACGGGTTAAGCTCAGCATAAAACGGGACATCACCATGGCGAAACGCCACGACAGCGACGCGGAATCGCGCCGCATCATCGAACGGGTGGCGCGCGAGACCGACCCGGGGGGCACCTCGTTCCTTGCACGAACCACTAAAGGCGCGCGCGACCACGTCACCGCGGCCGATGCCGACCGGTCGGACCCGATCGAATATTGGGGCACCCGCATCGGTCGGGCAGCGGGCTTGCTTATTGCCATCGGCCTGTTGATCTGGCTCGTGCTTTTCGTCACCAGGGGCAGTTAGGAAAATCAATGAGTGCCGAAAAAACCGACGCGCCGCGCGCGGTCATCGTCGTCTCCAGTCATGTCGCCCGTGGCTCGGTCGGCAACCGTGCCGCCGTCTTTGCGCTGGAGACGCTCGGCTTTCCGGTTTGGGCGGTACCGACCGTCATCCTGCCCTGGCATCCGGGCCATGGCCGGGCCACCCGCATTGTGCCGCCGCTGGACCAGTTCAAGGCGCTGATGGCCGACCTCGAGCGCGCGCCGTGGCTGGGCGAGGTCGGCGCCGTGCTGTCCGGCTATCTCGGCGAGGCTGGCCAGGCCGAAGCCGTCGCTTCGCTGGTCGGCGCAGTGAAGGCGAAGACGCCGGACGCCCTCTATATCTGCGATCCGGTGATGGGCGATTCGGGCGGGCTCTACGTACCTGAGCCGACCGCAATCGCCATGCGCGACCGGCTGATGCCGATCGCCGATATCGCCACGCCCAACCGCTACGAGCTGGAATGGATGGCCGGAGCGCCGCTGCCCGACTTGAAATCGGCAATGGCTGCAGCCCTGCAGGCCGGCCCACCGGCCATGCTGGTCACATCGGCGCCGGCGATGATGGCCGGCGGCACCGGCAATTTACTGCTCGCCGGCAGAGAGGCACTGCTTGCCGAACACCGGCTCATCGACAAGCCGCCGAATGGGCTCGGCGACCTGACGGCGGCCGTCTACCTGGCGCGGATCCTGTCCGGCCAGCCGGCCGCCAAGGCGCTGCAATCGACCACGGCGGCGGTCTACGAGATCCTGGCGCGCACCGCCAAGCGCGGCGGCGACGAGTTGCAGCTCGAGACCGATGCCCAGAGCCTGTCGCACCCGATGGCGATGGTGCAGCTTCGCCATCTCCTGCATCCGGAACGGGACCGCCGGGCGTGACGCAGGCCGAAGACGCCGTGCCCCAGGATGGTGCGCCCAAGGATGTTGCGCCCGACGATGTTATGCCCTGGGGTGTTGTGCTTGTCGGCGTCGACGGTTGCAAGGCCGGCTGGATAGCCGTCCGCCGCGATCCCGGTGCGGCACCGTCGACAGCCGTTTTCCCAAGCTTCGCGGCGTTGCTCGACCGACTGCCCGCCGACTCGTTGGTAGCGGTCGATATGCCAATCGGCCTGCCCGATTTCTCGCAAAGAGGCGGTCGCGGCCCGGAGGCGCTGGTGCGGCCGCTGCTTGGGGCCCGGCAGTCCAGTGTCTTTGCCATCCCCTCCCGCACCGCGCTCTACGCGGAGATCGAAGCCTTCACCACGGTCGACGCCTGGTACGCCGCACATCGCAAGGCAAGTGAGGTGGCCAAGACGACCTCAGATCCGCCGCGCGGTGTCTCGATCCAGGCCTTCGGCATCTTCGCCAAGATCCGTGAGATCGATTCGCTGCTGATCGCGCGCCCCGAACTACGCAGCCGCGTGTTCGAATCGCATCCGGAAGTTGCCTTCTGCAAACTGAACGGCGACCGGGCGATGCGCCTGCAAAAGAAGATCAGGGGCAACATCAATCCGGCCGGCATGGCCGAACGCAAGGCGCTGCTTGCCCGACATGGTTATAGCCAGGATTTTCTCGACCAGACGCCGCCGCGCGGCGCGGCCGCCGACGATTTCCTCGATGCTGCGGCGATGATGGTGGTTGCCGGACGCATCGTCAGAGGCGAGGCAATGCCGTTTCCGGATCCGCCGCTCGCCGATCGTTTCGGCATTCCGGTCGCCATTTGGGCCTGAGGACCGGGGGCGTCAGGAGCGTGATCTGAGCGCCTCGTTGAGTGCCCACATATCCTTCTCCTCGGGCGCGGTCTCCAATCCGAGCACGGGAACTTGCTTACGCAAATGGTCGTGGTGGGTGCGCACGCCATATTCGAGATCGGAGAGGTAAAAACCTCCGAAGGCTTCGGACAGCATGGATTCGTTGGACCATATCGAAAGCTGTACATCCTCGGCCAGCGTGTCGCGGTCGATGCGGTAGGATAGGTAGCGGGCTGCCGCCTGTTCCCTGGTCTCGTCGCGATAGCGGTAGATGGCGCCGCGCAGCAGCGTCTCACCCGTCGACAGCGGAAATTCCTGATAGAACTGCACCGATTCCGGCATGATCGACAGCACGTTGTTCGGGAAGATGCCGTAGTAGATCCAGGCCTTGCGCAGGTGTTCCGGCAGGTGCTTCGCCTTGGGTGCGAGCTTGATGTACTGCGCGACGCTCCAGCGCCGTCCGGCATGCGGATTGTAGGTGGCGAACGAGCGCGACACGCCGTTGACGAACGGCTCGTCGAAATAGGTCGCACCGTAAAGGTCCTGCAGCGCCGGATGCGCCATGGCGACGTGGTAGCCTTCATTGTCGACATCGCGCACCGACTTCCAATTGACCGGCGTCTTTTGGGTCCAGATGCCCCAGGACGGCACCATCTCGGCGACGCCGTAATGGGCAATCTCGGCTTCGATCGGCTTCAACAGCTCGGCCACCGATGGCTGCGGCCCACCCTTGCGGAAACGGATGAAGATGAAGCCCATCCAGATTTCGAGCTCGAGCGGCATCAGGCCGAATTCGGTCTTGTCGAGGTCGGGGAAGGAACGGGGGCGGGCAGCACCGCGCAGCGTGCCGTCGAGATTGTAGACCCAGCCATGAAAGGGGCAGACCAGCGCATTCTTGCAAGTGCCCTGGCTGTCGGCAACGACGCGACTGCCGCGGTGGCGGCACATATTGTTGAAGGCGCGCACGACGCCATCCTTGCCGCGCACGATCAGCGCCCGCTCGCCGACCACATCCATCGTCAGATAGTCGCCGGCATTCGGCACGTCGCAGACATGGCCGGCGATCTGCCAATGGTTGCGGAAGACGTGCTCTTTCTCGAGTTCGAGCAAGGCGTCGGAATGATAGCTCCAGCCCGGCAGCCCCCGCCGATCCCAATCGTTGGGGATTGCCACGTCACGCAGATGCGGGTTCATTAAAGGCTCTTTATTTATTGAATGATCGTTCAATAAAAGCATATTTTCCGTTGAAATGCAATGGTTTGGGAAAATGGGGCGAATTCTCGACGGGAAATTGAGCGGGATTCGAGAGCCCAGTCCGAACGATCGAAGCCGGGAAAATCCCGGGAATTCCAGACGTTAATCCCCTTAACACTTGTTAAGCGCCCGACGCTCCGTGGGCCTGGAAAGGCGACGTGGATCTGGTGCCGTGGGTAGCGGAAAACGAGCACAGAATGCCACCGGTGCTGCCAGCTACGCCGGATCGGTTTGCCCGGGAATGGCCGCGGGCTTGGTTTCATGCCGGTTACACAATCGTTAATCCATCATCGTTGGCCGGTTACAAGGTGCGATTAAGTTCGTTTCAACAGGGAAAAGAAGAAGACCGAAGGAAACGACGATGCGTACGAAAATCCAGATCACCGATACCGACCTTCGCCAGCAGGGTCCCCAGCGTAACGACCGGCGCCCGAAGCTGGCGCTGCGCCAGCGCGCCAGTGATCATCCGATGGCGATGTTCATGCTGCTGGCGGCTGCCGCATTTGCCGGCATGGCGTTGACGCCGACCGTCGGTCCGGCCTTCGCCTCACTGAACCCGCCGGCCAACCTCATCGATGGCGCGACAACCACCACCAAGACTGCGCGCCTGCCGATTCCGGAGATCGATTTTGCCTGCAAGGGGCAGGCCTGGGGCGCCGAGAGCCTGGATGCCTGCGCGTCATCGCTGCCCAGTCGGGCAAGGCACGGCCGGTCCGCATGATCGCCAATGCCGCCCCGCTGGCTGATACGCCGAACGTTTTTTGATTTTTTTGCGAGCGCCCTCCAGCACTCCAGTCAGGCTCCCGCCGCAATGTCGGCCGGGAGCCTTTTTCTTCCGGGGCGAGATCGCGGAGTCTAGCCGCCCAGAGCGGCCTGCTCGGCAATGGCCGAGAGCACGCCGCGCACGTCCAGGGTGCTGAACGGTTTTTCGAGGATCGGCGGTCGCTGCTGCGCCGGCAGCGCTTCGATCTCGCCTTTCGCGCCGATCAGATCGCCGGTGACAAGCACGAAGCGCCGCGCCAGACCCGGCATTTCGGCGAGTAGCTCGCGATAGGCGGCTATGCCGCTGGTGCCGGGCATGCGCAAATCGGAAAACACGATGTCCGGCGGCACATGGCCGCTCAGCGTCGCGGCGGCCGAGACCCAGGCCGGCACGACCCGCGACTTGATGCCCATCAGCTCCAGAATATCGGACAGCG
Source organism: Mesorhizobium sp. M0598 (assembly GCF_040320865.1). Classification (NCBI taxonomy): domain Bacteria; kingdom Pseudomonadati; phylum Pseudomonadota; class Alphaproteobacteria; order Hyphomicrobiales; family Phyllobacteriaceae; genus Mesorhizobium; species Mesorhizobium sp. M0598. The sequence goes on from NZ_JAMYQL010000009.1 coordinate 138,841, forward strand.
ACGCGGCGACATCCGGCTCATCGTCTATGATCAGCGCGTGACGCAAGCCGCTCGACCGCGACGGAGCTTCGCCGGCGGCGGCCGCGCCGGCAGCGATCGCCGGCAGCTGCACGACAAAACGCACACCTCTCGGCGAAACCTCCTCGAACCAGATATTGCCATTGTGCCGCTCGATGATCGATTTCGAGATCGACAGGCCGATGCCGGTACCGACACCGACCGGCTTAGTGGTGAAATAGGATTCGAATATACGTGAACGTATCGCTTCCGGCACGCCTGGTCCGTTGTCCTCGACCGAGAATCCGGGATTGCCGCGGTCGCTGCGAAACGTCCGGACCTTGATCCGGCGGTCGCCGGCAATGCCGGCCAAGGCGTGCTGGCTGTTGATGAGGAAGTTGGCGGCCACCTGCGTCACGTGGTCGGCATCTGCCATGGCCAGCAACGGGCCGCTGGCGAAATCGGTGTCGATGATGATGCCGCTCGACCGTGCGCCATAGGCGGTCACTTCGAGTGCGGCGCGGATCACCTGGTTGAGGTCGGTTTCGGCCTGTGCGGCCGGGTGCAGGCGGACCATCGACAGGAAGCTCTTGACGATACGGCCGCAGCGCTCGGCAGCGGCACGCACCTTTTCGGCGCGCACCTTGGTCTGCGGATCGGCGGCAAATTCATGCAGCAGCGTCGACTGGGCGACGACCACGGCCAGCGGGTTGTTGAGCTCGTGCGAAACGCCGGCAAGCAGCGAGCCCATTGCCGCCATCTTCTCGTTCTGGTGCAGTTTTTCGCGCTGGCGGTTGATTTCCTCCTCGGCCCGCAACTTGTCGCGCAGGTCGCGGATGGAGCCGAAGATCAGCTGGCGATCGGCGACCCGCATCTCGGTTGCCGTCAACTCGATCGGAAAAACCTCGCCGGCGGCGTTCTGGGTGACCGTTTCGAGCCGCTGGCCGACCATCGGCGCGCCGCGGCCCGACATATATTCGGCGCCGGACGCATAGCCCTTGCGGTAATATTCCGGCACGACCGTATCGAGCAGGTCCTTGCCGAGGATATCGCTGCGCCGATAGCCGAACATCTTCTCGGCGGCCGGATTGAATTCGATGATCGAGCCGGTCTCGTCGATTACGATGATGGCGTCGAGAGAGGCCTGCAGCATGGTGCGGCGAATGACGTCGCTGGCATGCGCGTCGGAGGGCGACCGTTCGATGGCATCGCCGATGGCGAGTGCCACCATGTGCAGCGCCGCCTCTTCCTGGTCGGTCCATTCGCGTTCGTTAACGCAGTCGTTGACCGCCAGCGTGCCCCACAAATTGCCGTGCGAAAAGACCGACACCGACAGGAACGACTTGATGTTCTGCTTTTCGAAATCGGTCCGCAGAAAGCCTTCGAGATCGCGTGTGTGCCCGGCGAAGATCTTGCCTTGACGCTCGTCCTCCGCCAGCCGTTCCAGCAATGGGTCGGAATCGACGACCGACTGCATGATGACGGTCGGTGACGCCAGTTCGCCGCCAAACCGGGGAGCGATCCAATAAGCGGCGACCGACTGGGCGAAGCCCTGGCCGGGCAGTTCGCGCAGGCGAAACAGGATGCCGCGGTGACAATCCATGGCTTCGCAAAGCGTCTGGAGAATACCTTCCATCTCGCGCTGCCAATCGCCGGCTTCGCGCAGCCGGCGAACCACATGCACGGCCACCATCGCCGCGCCCTGCCTGGCGCCCTGCGTGTCCGCGCGTGCTGTTTCAGCCGTCATAGTCAGCCGTCATTTCCTGGCCGTGGCTCGCTCAAGCCGCCGGGCCTTAGTTGTTTTCCCCGACTGGCAGCGAGAAGATATAGCCTTCGCCGCGCACCGTGCGCAGGAATTTCGGGTTGGCTGGGTCCGCTTCGATCTTCTTTCTCAGCCGCATGATGCGGATGTCGACGGCGCGGGACGACTCCGGGTCCTCGACGAAACCGATCGCCTCGGAGATCGCCGCCCGCGTCAACAGCCGGTTGGCGCGCGTCAGGAACACCTCCAGCACGTCGAACTCGCTCTTGGCCATGTCGATGACCGCGCCGTTGGCGCCGGTGACGAGCCTGCCGTCGAGATCGGCGTGAAAGGGTCCGAAGCTCACGGACCGGCGGCCGCCGGATGTTTCAGCCTTGGCCTTTTGTGGCTCGGTCGGCTCAGGAACGCGACGCAGCACGCTGCGCACCCTGGCCAGCACTTCGCGCAATTCGTAAGGCTTGACGATGTAATCGTCAGCGCCGAGCTCCAGTCCGACGATGCGGTCGAGCGCGGTACCGGCCGCCGTCGCATAGATGATGCCGATCGGCATTTTCGACCGCATCCAGCGGCCGAGCGACAGGCCGTCCTCGCCCGGCATGGCGATGTCGAGAATGGCCAGATGGAAGGACTGGGTTTCCAAAAGGTCGCGCGCCGCCGCCGCACTTTCGGCCGTGGCCACATCATAGCCGCTGGCGCCGAGATACTCGGCGACCGCATCCCTCAGGTCGGGCTCGTCCTCGACAATGACAATTCGTGCCCGCACGATGCTTTCGCTCCCGCTTTCAGCGGAAAGTAGATTGGGTATAAACATGATGTCCAGCACTCTTCTTGGGTTGCCGTATGCGGGGTAGAAAAACATGGCCGCACGATCCGTTATCGCGCTTGTTTCCGTCGCTGAAGTAATTGCGACCGATCTCGCCGATCATCTCGAGCGGCGCGGTCATGACGTCCGCGCGGCGCGACAGCCGTGGGAGGCCGAATCGCTGCTTTCGGAAAAGGGAATCGATGTCGTGGTTGTCGGCGACAGCGTCAGCCAGGCAGAGGGGCGCGACCTGCTCAGGCGACATGGCGGCGAAGGTGGACCGGATTTCATCCTGATCTGCCGCCCGGCCGATCTGGTCGACAAGGTTCTGGCGCTCGAACTCGGCGCTGCCGACGTCGTCGAAAGCCCGCTCAATGTCAGGGAGCTTGCCGCTCGCGTAGGCGGCCTTCTGGCTCGGCGCGGCAGGAGCGCCGGGGAACTGATCGTGCTGGAGAACGCGACCGTCGATCTCCGATCGGCCATCGTCATGCACCGCTCGGGCAGGGAAGAACAGCTGTCCCCCGGGCAGGTGGCGCTGCTCAGGCTGTTCCTGGCCAGCCCACGCAAGGTGCTGACGCGGGACGACATCATCGCCGCCGCGCCCGCCGAAAATGCCGAAGCCTTCGATCGGTCGATCGATTCGCGCATCGTGCGGCTGCGCCGCAAGCTCGATACCGAAACCATCACCACCATACGGGGTGCGGGTTACCGGTTCGATCCGCCGACGCAATTCGCCGATTGAAGGCAGGACGGCCACCCCTCTTGTCTTGAGCATCGGGTTTTCCCAAAACCGGTTTCCATTTTGGGGTCCGATGCTCTTCAGCGCACCACGAGAAGCGACGGACCTGACAGCATGTCACTGTTCGTACTGACCTCGCCGGCATGGGCACGTTCCTTCAGCAGCACGGTGGCGAGGCCGGCAATGCCGAGCAGGCCCTGGACGTAAAGCAGGGCGGAAAGCACGGAAGCGGCGAATTTCGTTTTCATCCTGTTCGTTCCTCAAAATTGGAATTTACGGGCACTTCAGGGGAACCCCCGAAGCGCCCGCGCCGCAAGCGGAGCCCCCCGTTGCGGCGCGGGCCTTCGGTCCTCTCGGCTGCAAGTTGCCGGAGGCGCCGCGCATCCTCAACGGCCCTAAGCCGCCCCCGCCAGAGGGGCTTGAGCCGGTCGACGCGCAGGCTGGAAACTGTCCAGACCAATCCAGACCGTAGCGAAAACAGTGTTGGCTTCCGATCGTTCGTTGCCGGCTGTTTTCGATAGGTCAACTTTGCCTGTTCGCTGTATCCGGATCATGCCGCCGAGGCTGCGCTTTGTTGCAGCTCGGTTTCGGAGTCAGGTGAATTCCTATCAAACGAAAGGCAATCGCGTGTTCGCGCCGCGGTTTGGCCGATCTGCTTAGGCAAACACGCCACCGCCAAGACGACGTTGCACAACTGCAAGCCGCTTTGCTCGGACCTTTTCTGTTAACCAGGGGAAACAGAATCGAAACACTAACGAGCACGTAGCGAAATCGGCTTGAAACATGACGCCCCGATAAGCCGGTCATCGAATAGAGCCGGCCCCGACCGGCAGAATAGGGGAGACATCATGTACACTGCCATTTCCGCCAAGCTCATCAACATCGCCGCCGCCGTCATCACCGGTGCTGCCTTGCTTGTCAGTGCCGGCAACGGCGCAGCCCACGCCGCCGCCAACAAGATCGTCGCGCGTGTATCACTGTCACAGCAGACCATGGAAATCCTGGTCGACGGCCGGCCGACATTCGCCTGGAAGGTCTCGACCGGCGACAGGACGCACGTCACGCCGACCGGTTCGTTCAAGCCGACCCGCATGCATGAAATTTGGTATTCGAAGAAATACGACAACGCCCCGATGCCGCATTCGGTGTTTTTCAGCGGCGGCTACGCCGTACATGCGACAAGCGCCATCAAACGCCTCGGCCAGCCAGCCTCGCATGGCTGCGTGCGTCTGCATCCGGACAACGCCGCCGATTTCTACCAGCTCGTCGAGGTCTTCGGCCCGGCCAACACCAGCATCGTCATCGTTAAATGAGCGATGCTTCTCGTCGCTCTCAGGAAAGGGCCGGAAATTAGCGCAGTCTAATCCGGCATTACCGGCATCAGGTTCGGATCCGGCTTTTCGGCGTGATGCGGCAGGTCCTTGCTGGCGATAAAGGTGTAGAACATCGGCACCACAAACAGCGTGAACATGGTTCCGACCAGGATGCCGGTGAAGATCACCAAGCCCATCGAATAGCGTGCCGCCGCACCAGCGCCGCTGGAGATGATCAGCGGCACCACGCCGAGCGCCATCGCCGCCGTCGTCATCAGGATCGGCCGCAGCCGCACCCTGGCCGACGCGATGATCGCATCGCGCCGCCGCATGCCGTGCATTTCACGCTGCTGGTTGGCGAACTCGACCAGAAGGATGCCGTGCTTGGTGATCAGGCCGATCAGCGTGATCAAGCCGACCTGCGTGTAGATGTTGAGCGTCGCGGGTGGAATGCTGAACTGCAAGCCGCTGATCATGAAAATCAAATTGAGATTCGGAATCATGTTGAGCGGCAATATGGCGCCGAAGATCGAGAGCGGCACCGACATCATGATGATCAGCGGATCGCGGAAGCTTTCGAACTGCGCGGCCAGCACCAGGTATATGACCAGCACCGCCGCCGCGAAGGCGATCAGGATGGTGTTGCCCTGTTCCTTCTCTTGGCGCGATTGGCCGGAATAATCGATAAAGAAAGTGTCCGGCAGGCTCTCCTTGGCGATATCCTCGATTGCTTTCAAGCCGTCGCCGGTGGTGACGCCAGGCAGCGGCAGGGCGGAGATTGTTGCGGAATTCAACTGATTGAACTGCTCGATCACAGCAGGCGACGCGTTGGTCGAGATCTTCACCACCGCCGAGAGCGGCACCATCTCGCCAGACACACTGCGCACAAAATACTCGCCCAGCTTTTCAGGGTTGTCGCGGAATTGCTGTGGCACCTGCGGGATGATGTCGTAGCTGTTGGATTCGCGGTCGAACTGCGCCACCTCGGCACCACCGACCAGAAGCGTCAGCGTCCGGCCGATGTCGGCGATCGGCAGGTTGAGCGCGGCGGCGCGGTCGCGGTCGATCGTCACCGTCACTTGCGGCGCGTCGTAGGACATTGAATTCTGCACGGCGAGGAAGCGACCGGAGGCCTGCGCCTTGTTCTTGATGTCCTCGGCCGCCTCGTACACTCGGGAGGCCTCGCCGGTCGAGCGCACCACCATTGTGATCGGCAGGCCGCCGCCCGAGCCGGGCAGCGTCGGCGGCGCGAAGACGAAAGCATCGACGCCTGCCACCTTGGCAAGGCGGGCAGTGATGTCTTCCTGAAGTTCCTTCGAGCTGCGCGCGCGCTCGGCCCAGTCCTTGAACGCAAAGCCGACGAAAGCGCTGTTCGTCGGGCCTTGGAACGCGACGGCGGAGAACCGCGCCCTGGTTTCGGGGATATCATTCACCAGCCCGAGAATCTGGTTCACATAGGTCTCGGTGTAGTCCGAGGTCGCATAGCGCGGCGCATTCACAATAGACAGCAAGAAGCCCTGGTCTTCTTCCGGCGCCAGTTCGCTCGAGGTCTTGGTGAACATGAAACCGGTCGTGGCGACCAGCGCGAGGACGATCATCAGCGTCACCGGGCGATAGTTCAATGAACCGGTGACCAGCCGCTCATAGATGTGTTCGAAGCGCCCGAACGTATTGTCGACAATGCGCTGAAAGCGGCTGTGCGAGCCGGACCTAAGGATACGTGCCGACATCATCGGCGTGATGGTGAGGGCGACGACACCCGAAAGCACCACCGAGCCGGCAAGCGTCACCGCGAATTCGCGAAACAGCGCGCCGGTCAGGCCGCCGGTGAAGGCCAGCGGCGCGAACACGGCGGCCAGTGTTATCGTCATGGCGACGACGGCGGAAGAGATCTCCCGCATGCCGTTGAAGGCTGCCTGCATCGGTGACAAGCCGTCTTCCTCCATGTGGCGGTGGATGTTTTCCACCACCACGATGGCATCGTCGACGACGAGGCCGATCGCCAGCACCATGGCCAGCAACGACAAAAGATTGATCGAATAGCCCACCGAAAACAGCAGGAAACAGACGCCGATCAGCGACAGCGGAATGGTCACGATCGGCATCAGCACCGAGCGGAACGAGCCGAGGAAGAGCAGGATAACAACGATGACGATGGCGACCGCCTCGCCGATGGTCTTGAACACCTCCTCGATCGACGCACTGATCTGCTCGGTTGAATCGTAGACGATCTCCATCGTCATGCCTTGCGGCAGCGTCTCCTGGATGGTCGGCACGATCTTGTGGATTGCCGCCGCGGTGGTCAGCGGATTGGCGGCCGGCGTCGGAAAGATGGCGAGAAAGATGCCGGGCTTGCCGTTGAAGGTGACCCTGGTGTCGGTGTTCGCCGCGGCGAGCTCGACGCGGGCCACGTCGCGCAGTCTCACCACATTGCCGTCCTTCGAGCGGAGCGGAAGGGCAGCGAAAGCCTCCGGCGTCTGCAGGGTCGAGCGAACCGTGATCGAGGAAGCCACATATTCGTTTTCGGTATCGCCGGGCGCGGAGAGGAAATTCGATTCGTTGATGGCGGTCAGCACTTCCGCCGCCGTCACGCCGCGCGCCGCCAGTTTGATCGGGTCGATCCAGACACGCATCGAGTATTCGGCGGCGCCGAAAATCTGCACGTCGGCAACACCTTCGACCGTCGAGATACGCGGCCGCACGACGCGCTCGATATATTCGGTGAGTTGTTCCGGCGTCATGTTCGGGTTCTGCATCGAGATGTACATCATCGCGAACTGCTGGCCGGTGCCCTTGACGATCACCGGGTCTTTGGTTTCGTCCGGCAGATCGCCGCGCACGCTCTGGACCTTCGACAAGACTTCGTTCAGCGCCACGTCGGGGTCGGAGCCGAGTTTCATCTGCACTGTCACGGTGCTGGATGACGGCCGGCTCGCCGACGTGACATAATCGATGTTTTCGGTCGACGCGACGGCACGCGCGATCGGCGCGGAAATGAACCCCTGGATCAGGTCGGCGCTGGCGCCGGGATAGGCAGTGGTGATGGTGATGGCCGTTTCTTCAACCTCTGGATACTGCCGGATCGAAAGGTTGAAGATGCCTTGGAAACCCAGAAGCAGGATCATGCAGGCAAGCACGGTCGAAAGGACCGGGCGGCGGATGAAGAGGTCGGAAAAGCTCATTGCTGGGCTGCCTGCTGGTTCCCCGGCTTGCTCGGATCGATCGTGTTGTCGACGGCAACGGACATGCCGTTGGAGAGCCGGTTCTGGCCGGCGGTAACGACTTCGTCGCCGGGCGCGATGCCCTCCAGGATCTCGACCAGGCCGGCGTTGCGGCGGCCTGGCTTGACGAACACCTGGGCGAGCACGAGCTGCGGCTTCTGTTCTTCCGCTGCCGGCTTGGCCTCCTCTGCCGGTTTGGCTGGGGTAGCAGCCGGCTTTTCGTCGGGTTTTGCCGCGGGTGCTTCGGCCGCGGGCTTGGCAGCATCTGCAGCCGGCTTTTCTTCCGGCTTTGCCTCGGGCGCCGCGCCGTTGGCTTCGGCGGATTTGGCCGGGCGCACCACGAAGACGAAGTCGCCGTACAGGCTGGAAGTCAGCGCCGTCTGCGGCAGCGCCAGCACGTCGTTCTCCTCGGGCAGTTCGACGCGCACCTGGACGAACTGGCCGGGCGTCAGCTTGCCTTCGGGATTGCCGACCTCCGCCCTTACCGTCACCAGCCGGCTGGTCGGGTCGATCTTCGGATCGATGCCGCGGATGCTGCCGGTGAACGGCATGTCGCCGCCGCCGACGCCCAACCGCACCGTCTGTCCGATCTTCAGCTGCGGAAGCTGCTGCTCCGGCACGGTGAAATCGACACGCATCGTATCCATGTCCTGCAAGGTCACCACAGCGGTGCCAGGTGTGAGATACTGGCCAAGGTCGATTTTCGGAATACCGACGGTACCCTTGAAGGGGGCCGTCAACTGCTTTTGGTCGAGCACCGCTTGCAGCTTGTTTACCTGCGCGGCGGAGACCGATGCTGCTGCCTGCGCCGTGTCGAGCGTAGCGTCGGTGCCGACCCCGCGCTTCTGCAGCTCAAGAGCGCGCATCAGCGTCGTCTGGTCGGATGTGGCTTGCGCTTTCGATGCCACGAGGTCGGCCCGCTCGACTTCATCGTCGAGCTGCAGCAGCACGGCGTTGGCGGCGACCTTTTGATTGGCATGGAACAGGATGTCCTTGACGATGCCCGCGGTTTCGACGGTGAGGTCGACGCCGCGTACGGCACTGACAGTGCCGATCGCCTCGATGCCGGGCGTCCAGGACATCGGTTTGACGATGACCGTCGACACGGTCGCGGCCGGCGGCTTCATGGTGGCGAAGAACTGTTTGATCGCATTGTCGCGAAACAGGTTGAAGCCGACGATGCCGCCGCACACCAGCACGAGCAGAATGAAGGCGATGATGAAGCGCTTGATCACGAACAGTCCCTCGGCCACGGCCCAGCATAACGGTCGGATGACCGGAACACATACCTGTGCCTGGTCCCAATTTCAAATGACGGCGATCTTACTGTACCGTCTGGACGGTCTTGTCAATTCCGCCTAAGCTAATGAATGGGGAACGCTTGATGAAGGCCCGCAGAGCAAATTCGCGCGAGAAGATTCTCGCCGCCGCCGCCGCCGTGGCGCGCGAGACGGGTCCTGGCAGCCTGTCGCTGGATGCGGTCGCGAGCCGTGCCGGCGTGTCGAAAGGCGGCTTGTTGTACAATTTTCCGACCAAGGCGAAATTGATGCAGGCGCTGGTCGAGGATTACCTGCGCGCCTTCGAGCAGGCGCTGGAGTCCGCCCGCACAGCCGGCGTCAGCGGCGAAAGCCCGCTTGCAACTTACATCAAGCTTTCGGCCGAGCATGCCGAGGAATCGAAACCGTCGGCGTCCTGGATATTTTCGGCGATTGCCGAGGATCCCGACTTCCTGACGCCGATAAAATCGTTCAGGCGGCAGGTGTTCGAGCGGCTGAAGGAGGAGACGCCGAATCTCAAGGCGCTGCTGGTCTGCTATCTCGCCATCGAAGGGCTTCGCAGCATGAACCTGTTCGGTTCGGACATTCTCTCCGCCGAAGAGCGCCGGCTGCTGATATCGACCCTGCTGGACATCGCGGAATAGTCTAGGAATGCGCGGGCCGGGTTCAATTGCCTCGGTCGCTTCGATCGCCCGTTGCGTCAACCCAAAGTGCCTGCCGTCACACAGGCTTCATTGTGCCGACATAGCGTCCTCCCATTCTTTGCTGCAACGCAGGAGGAGTGGGGTATGGTCGATATTGTTTCAGGCGAAGCAGGAATTCCAAGGCCGGAGCATCCGCTTGACCGGCCAAACGGCACCGGCAAATGGTTTCTGCCGGCCTTTGCCGTCATCATTCTGGGCGGCCTTGCCTATGTCGGCTACGCGCTCAGCCAGGACCTGACCAGCACCGTCGCGGTGCCGTGGATCCTACTTGGGCTGGCGCTGCTGATCGCGCTCGGCTTCGAATTCGTCAACGGTTTTCACGACACTGCCAATGCGGTGGCAACGGTGATCTACACGCATTCCATGCCGGCCGAGCTTGCAGTGATGTGGTCCGGCTTCTTCAACTTCCTCGGCGTGCTTACCGCCAGCGGGGCGGTCGCCTTCGGCATCATATCGCTGCTGCCGGTCGAATTGATCCTTCAGGTCGGATCGAGCGCGGGGCTAGCCATGGTCTTCGCGCTGCTGGTCGCGGCGATCATGTGGAATCTCGGAACCTGGTATCTCGGCCTGCCTGCCTCGAGCTCGCACACACTGATCGGTTCGATCATCGGCGTCGGTCTCGCCAACCAGTTCATGGCCCCGGCCGGCTCCGTCACCAGCGGCGTCGACTGGTCGCAGGCGTCCAATGTCGGCCTGTCGCTCCTGATCTCGCCGCTGGTCGGTTTTGGCCTGGCTGCACTGCTGCTTCTGGTGATGAAGCTGCTGGTCAGGAACCGCGAGCTCTACGAGGCGCCCAAGTCGAGCGCGCCGCCGCCGCTGTGGATTCGGGCGCTGCTTATTTTCACCTGCACCGGCGTCAGCTTTGCCCACGGCTCCAATGACGGGCAAAAGGGCATGGGCCTCATCATGCTCATCCTGATCGGCGTCGTGCCGACCGCGTTCGCGCTCAACCGCACACCGGACGTGAACTATCTCGAAGCTTACAAATCGGCGGCGACGCAAGTCGAAACGGTACTCGGCAAATACGTCAAGCCCGGCGTCGTCGTGACTGACGCGGCGACCGCGGTCGGCGACGCCGTTCGCACCAAGACCTGGAAGGACGAGACCACGCCTGCCCTGCAGAGCTTCATCCACGACACCAGCGCCATGTTGTCGCCCTATCCGTCCGTGGAAAAGCTGCCGACAACGCTGGTCAGCAACGCCCGCAACAACATCTATCTTATCGGTGAAGCGCTGAAGCTGATCGACAAGAAGAAGCTGCTGCCGATGGAGGCAGACGACCTGAAGGCGGTGACGACCTACCATAAGGCGGTCGACAACGCGACGAAGTTCATCCCGCTCTGGGTCAAGGTCGCCATCGCGCTGGCGCTCGGCCTCGGCACCATGGTCGGCTGGAAGCGCATCGTCGTCACCGTCGGCGAGAAGATCGGCAAAAGCCATTTGACCTACGGTCAGGGTGCGTCCGCCGAGCTTGTCGCGATGGCGACGATCGCATCGGCCGACTATCTCGGCCTGCCGGTCTCAACCACCCATGTGCTGTCCTCGGGCGTTGCCGGCACCATGGCGGCGAACGGCTCGGGCCTGCAATGGTCGACGGTGCGCAACATGCTGATGGCCTGGATACTGACCCTTCCGGTCTCCATCTGTCTTGCCTTCGTGTTGTTCGTCATCTTCCGCCAGGTGTTCTGAGCGGGGGCAGGGTTTGACCAGAATGTCGCGGCACCGGCCCCGGCGCCGCCCTGATCACCTGAACGTGCATCGTTTCGGCGGCGGCCATGAATGACGCATCGCATCTGACATTGCTTGCCGCGGACGACCAGCATCATGCTCCCGGGCTGGTCTGGGCCTATCATGCCGCTCCCGGCAAAGCTCCCGAACCGCTGGCGCCCCGAGACATAGAGGCCGCGCTGGCCTCAGCGGGCGGCTGGGTCTGGCTGCATGTCGACCTTGTCGACCGGCGCGCCCATTCCTGGGTCAGCCATGCCTGCGCGTTGCCGGCGTCGGCTCATGCAATCCTCGAAGGACATGAGGACAGCCTAGTGCTGGCGCATGAGAATGGCGTCGTCCACGGCATTTCGGCCGATCTGCATGGCGAGATCACCCATCAGTCGACGACCATCGGCAGATTGCATTTTGCGGTCTCGGAACGGCTGCTGGTCACCGGCCGCCGGCATCCGCTGGCGGCAGTGGAGGAAGTGCACACGGCCCTTGCCGCGGGGCTGCGGCCGGCCACGGCATTCGAGCTGTTCGAAATGCTAGTCATGGCTTTTTGCAAGACCACCAGCCTGCGGCTCGCCGCGGCAACGAAGCGGCTGGATGCAGTCGAGGATCATCTCGTGACCGAGCGGCTTGCCGACGAAAAACGGCAGCTGAAGGATGTGCGCCGCCTTGCCGTATCCCTGCATCGGCCGATCTCGGCCCTGGCAGCGCTTTTCCAGGACGAAGACCGTTCCGCCTGGAACCTTTCCGCCGGCGCACATGAAGTTCTGCGCCGGCTTGCTGCGCGCCTTGAACGGCTCGACCGCGAGGTCGTCATGATCAACGACCGGGCAAGGCTGCTGCAGGAGGAGCTTGCGGCTGAGCTTGCCGACGAATCGAACCGTAGCCTCAAGGCGCTGGCGGTGATGAGCGCGCTGCTTTTGCCAGGAACCCTGATCGTCGGCATTTTCGGCATGAACACAGGCGGACTGCCATTTGCCGAGAGTCCCAGCGGCTTCTTCCTGGCGATGCTGCTCGCCGTCGGCGCGACCGGCCTGTTCTACTGGCTGTTGCTACGCGCCGGCGCCAATCTGCGGTTTTGAGCCCGATTAATGGCGGCGTTCGTTCACCTGTGTCAAAATACGGGCTGGCACGTCGAAACCACGCCATCCCGCCTTCCGAAAATCGGTTCCGATTTTCAGGCCGATGCGCTAGAGCCTTTCGGGATTGAACCGAGCTGCCTTCAACCCGGAAAGGCTCCCGCCGCTGCCCATGCCCCATCTTCCCGAGCATCTTCTCACCGGCTACCGCAGTTTCATGAGCGGCCGCTATCTCACCGAAAGCGGCCGTTATCGCTCGCTGGCGCGGGAGGGCCAGGCACCGGAAACGATGATCGTCGCCTGCTGCGATTCGCGGGCCGCGCCCGAAGCGATCTTCGATGCCGGGCCCGGCGAGCTGTTCGTGCTGCGCAATGTGGGCAATCTGGTGCCGCCGTATGCGCCCGACGATCAGTTCCACTCGACATCGGCGGCGCTCGAATTTGCCGTGCAGAGCCTCAAGGTCAAGAACATCGTGGTGATGGGCCACGGCCGCTGCGGCGGCATCCGAGCGGCGCTTGACACCACGGCCGCACCCTTGTCGCCGGGCGATTTCATCGGCAAGTGGATGAGCCTGATCGCGCCCGCAGCCGAGACCGTATCGTCCAGCACCTTCATGACCGCGACCGAGCGCCAGACGGCGCTGGAGCGCATCTCGATCCGCTATTCCATCGCCAATCTGCGTACCTTCCCTTGCGTCTCGATCCTCGAAGGCAAGGGGCGGCTGTCGCTGCACGGCGCCTGGTTCGATATTTCGACCGGCGAGCTTTGGGTGATGAACAAGGACACCGGCGATTTCGAGCGGCCGGAGATGGAGTAGGAGACAAGGCATGACGCGACTTCGGGACGCGTTCGCGGCTGCGGCACTGCTGTGCTCGGCAGATTTCGCCCGTGCCGACGATAGCGCGATCATCGATCGCTGGTATTCGGCACTCCTCGTCGCCGACCGCAGCGAATTGTCGGACCTGCTCGCCGACAACGTCCGCATCAAGCTCGACGACCTCGGCGTCGTGCAAAGCAAGCAGGAATTCATCGCCTCGATCGCCGAGTGGCAAGGCGCCGTCGCCGGGGCCGAAATCCGCCATCGGATCGAGAAATCGGAGGGCGGCGTCACCACTGTCATCGCCTGCTATGATTTTCCCAGCAACGACATGCTGATGCAGGAGACCTTTGCGGTCGCCAACGACCAGATCACCGCCAGTTCGCAGGCCGCGATCGCCGAAAACTGCGACAGCTACTGACGGAACCATGAACGGGACCCGCTGTTGCGCGCAACCGGCCGGCGCCTTACATCGGTGACGATCCGCTTCTCCCGCCACTCAGCGAAAGTTTGCCCATGCCGTCCACCGTCGACCTCGCCGCCCATCCGCTGACCGCATGGCAAGGGCCGCTCGGCCTGCCCGATTTCACGCGCATCGGCGACGGCGATTTTTCTCCGGTCTTCGACGCGGCCCTGAAGGCGCATGAGGCCGAGATCGAGGCGATTGCCGGCAACACCGGGACGCCGATCATCGAAAACACGCTTGCCTCGCTCGAGCTTGCCGGCGAGGCGCTCGACCATGTCTCCTCGATCTTCTGGTGCCGCGCCGGCGCCCACACCAACGAAGCGATCCAGGCGCTGGAGCGCGACATCTCGCCAAAGATGTCGCGGCACTTCTCGGCGATTTCAATGAATGAGCGACTGTTTGCCCGCATCGACGATCTCTATCAGCGCCGCGAGGCTTTGAAGCTCGATGCCGAAACGCTGCGGGTGCTGGAAAAGACCTGGAAAAACTTCGTCCGCTCCGGCGCCAGGCTCGACGCCGAAGGCAAGAAGCGGCTGGCCTCGATCAACGAGGAATTGTCGTCGCTCGGCACCAATTTCGGCCAGAACGTGCTTGCCGATGAGCGCGACTGGGCGTTGTTCCTCGACGAGGCCGACCTTGCCGGCCTGCCGGAATTCCTGAAAAGCTCAATGGCGGAAGCCGCCGAGATGCGCGGCCAGAAGGGCCGCTACGCCGTCACTCTGTCGCGTTCGATCTACGAGCCGTTCTCGACCTTCTCAGAGCGCCGCGACCTGCGCGAGACAGCGTTCCGCGCCTTCATCATGCGTGGTCAGAATGGCGGCGCTACCGACAACACGGAAGTGGTGCGCGACATGCTGCGCCTGCGCGCCGAGAAGGCGAAGCTGCTCGGCTATGCTTCCTACGCCGCATTGAAGCTCGACGATACCATGGCCAAGACGCCGAAGGCGGTGCACGCGCTGCTCGATCCGGTCTGGGAAAAGGCGGTGGAAAAGGCCGCAAGCGACCAGGCCGAATTGCAGCGGCTGGCGGCCGAGGCCGGCAGCAACGAGAAATTCGCTGCCTGGGACTGGCGCTTCTATCAGGAGAAGCTGCGCGCAGAGAAATTCGCCTTCGACGAGGCCGAGCTGAAGCCGTACCTGCAGCTCGACCGCATCATCGACGCCTGTTTCGACGTGGCAACACGATTGTTCGGCATTTTTTTCGAGGAAAAGAAGGGCATTGCCACGTGGCACCCGGACGCTCGGGTTTTCGTGGTGAAGAATGCCGACGGCAGCGAGCGCGGCCTGTTCCTCGCCGATTATTTCGCGCGACCCTCGAAGCGCTCCGGCGCCTGGATGAGCGCGCTGAAATCCGGCTACAAGCTTGGTCCTGGCTCCAAGCCGGTCATTTACAACATCATGAATTTCGCCAAGCCGCCGGCCGGCGAGGCCGCCTTGCTGTCGGTCGATGAGGCCAAGACCCTGTTCCACGAATTCGGTCATGCCCTGCACGGCATGCTGACCGACGTCGCCTGGCCGTCGGTCGCGGGCACCTCGGTCAGCCGCGATTTCGTCGAGCTGCCCTCGCAGCTCTACGAGCACTGGCTGACGGTGCCGGCGGTGCTGGAAAAACATGCGCTGCACGTCAAGACCGGCAAGCCGATACCGAAGGCGCTGGTCGAGAAGATGCTGGCGGCGCGCACCTTCGGCGCCGGTTTCGCCACGGTCGAGTTCACCGCCTCGGCGTTGGTCGACATGGCCTATCACGCACACCCGGATGCGCCGGACCAGCCGCTTCGTTTCGAAGCCGAAACGCTCGAAAAGCTCAATATGCCCGACACCATCGCCATGCGTCACCGCACCCCGCATTTCGGCCATATCTTTGCCGGCGATGGCTATTCTGCCGGCTATTACTCCTACATGTGGTCGGAAGTGCTTGACGCCGATGCTTTCGCCGCCTTCGAGGAAACAGGCGATCCCTTCAACCCGGCGCTGGCCGAGCGGCTGCGCAAGAACATCTACGCCGCCGGCGGCTCGAAGGACCCCGAAGAACTTTACACCGCCTTCCGCGGCAAGATGCCTTCCCCGGAAGCGATGATGGCCAAGCGCGGACTGGTGTGATGCATGCCCGCTCTTGTCACCGTTCTCTTTCCATCCTGATTGATCTCGGCTGTCATGGCGGCGGGTTGCGCACCGCCTGATCCGGTTTCCGCCGATCCCGCTCGGCCCCGTTGGCCGGTCGCGTCGTTGAGGTGACTGCACTTAATGCGGTCTCCATCGTTCCGGCCGAAGGAGCCGCGTTCATGGCGGCACTACGGGCTGTGCGGGGTTAGGCAACGACAGCTTGCCCGCTATGCTGATCGGCCGCTGCCGCATCCGGACCGCGCCTTGCGACGACCGCTACGGAAATAAATCTCTCAGTCGCGAACGTCAGCCCCGCCAACGGAAGGCGGGGCTGGTAAGTTGATTGTCCCGGCAAGCTTTTTTGCCGGGGCGATTGGCCTAGGCAGGCACAAAGCCAAAATAGGCTTTGTAGGAAGCCCCCTCGCCGGAAATCAGGGGCGTTTCCACTTTGAACCCAATCCCGCTGAAGGTGGTATTGTTCGTGCGTGCCGCGAGCAACACCATCTGCTTTGCGGAGATGGTCACTGTCGCGCTCCCGATCCTGTCATCGCCCCAATCGAAGAGATCGCTGATGGCGCCGCCGATCGATGGCATCAAGGATCCCAGGGCGGGGCCGGCTATCGCGGCAATGATAGGTCCTGCCACCGGAATGAGGCCCAAAGCCAGCGTGCCCGCCGTATGGACGCCCATGACGATCTTCTGCACCTCGTCCTTGTATTTGTTGGGGTCGCCAAAATCGTTTTCCATCAGCACCGTGCCGATATTGATGCCGTAGGGCTTGCCTCGATAGATTTCCATAAGGTCGGGTCTCGTATCTCCGGCATCGACGTCGCCATAGACCTGGCTGCGCCTGGTGTCGGCGATCTGCGGCGTTGTCACGCTGACGATGACATAGGGTTCGTCCGCACTCGATCCCTGATCCCAGTCGGTTTCGCCGAAGCAATGGAGGCCGGTATAGTGGACGACGACATCTCGAAGGTCGATCGCGCCGGTGTCGGGCCACCAGTATATGCCACCGTTTTCAAACAGATTGGCACGGCCACCATCGGCAAATTCGGTCTCGTCGGTCGTGGGATAGCCCAGATATGACTGTTCCCAGCCCAGGCTCTCCCACTTCTTGCGGATGTCACCGTACACCACGTTGGCTCCTGTGTTCGGTGTCCAGTAGATCGAGCCGGCATTGGCAAAATGGTTGTAGCGCCCGACGCCGTCGGGAGTTCCGGTTTCGTCGGTGACCGGATAGCCGAGAACCGAGCGCTCCCAGCCCATTGCTGCCCATTTGCCGCGAATTGCCCCCCAAATCGCTTGAGCACCGGTATTCGGTGTCCAGTAGATCGAAGCGGTATTGTTGTTGAAGTGATTGTATCGGCCGACGCCGTCGGGAGTTCCGCTTTCGTCGGTGCAGGGAATGCCCCACGCGAGACCGCCAAGCGCAATCCACTTCCTGTAGATTTCGCCATGGATCTCAAAGGCGTCGTGCATGGCATCGTTGTAACAAATGCATGAGCCGTTCTTGAGATACCAGGCTTTTCCAGTGTCCTTCCTGTCGATCTCAGCGAAGCCGGCGCCTCCAAGGGAGTTGTACTTTTGCTGTATGACAGCTTCGGGCGAGAGGAGCGACCAAGGCCCGATCCTGAGCTGGTCGGAAAGTCTTGTGGCTCCAGCGCGGATGGTGCCGGCACGCACTCTCGAAGTTGCTCTGGCAGTATACGGCATGACCTTTTCCTTCCTGTGAGTGTTGGTATCGGGGGCTTCAGGCCTCCGGCGATCGGTTTTGATCGACGGGCCGAGGTTCCCAGACCGCGACTTACGGACGGCTTACGGAGTTCCGAGCTGCGCCAGAGCAATTCCAGGAAAAGTGTGGAACGGTTTTCCGTCCGGAATTGCGCAAAAATAAAGAGATAGAGCGGTTCGGCGTTTCCGTGAAACGATGAACCGGTCTAGAGAAACGGGCGCACGAGCGAACGCAGCAAAGGCGAGGGCTCGTCATCGCCGGTCGAAGCGAGCGCGCGTTCATAGCGCCGGTAATCCTCGATGGCGCCGGCATGGTCGTTCCTGGAGAGGCTCTCCTGGATGAGCGTGCCATGGAGTTTGGCCGATTCCGGGTAGAAATCGAGCGCACGCCGGCACGCCTGGCGTGCCCGATCCGCGTTGCCTTGGCTCTGCCAGTGTTTGGCGATCCGCACGGCAAGCTCCACAAACCCATCCCGCACCCGGTCGGCCGCGGCATTCGACCAGGCGGGCATCGGGGCATTCGAGAAAAGCGGGCCGACAAAGCCTTCCAGCAGCATCTCCTGCTCCTCGATTGCGCAGTCTCTTTGGCCCGACAGAACGGGTTTCAGCCGGTCTTCCCAATCCTGCAGATCGATCCAGACCTTGTCGGCAGCGAGCCGCAAACGGCCTTCTCTCAGCGTTACGAGTTCGCCTTGCCCGAGCAATTTGCGCAGACGATGCAGCGCCTGCTCCAAGGCCGCTTTGGCCTGGTCGCCGTCGAGGTCGGGCCAGAGCCAATCCTGCAGGGTTTCCACCGAACAGACCTGGTCCCTCGACAGGCAGATAATGCGCAATATGTCGAGCGCGCGGGTAGGTTTGGCACCGGGCGCGACCTCGGCACCATCGATTTCGAGGCGGAAGCCTCCCATCAAGTGGATCCTGAGCGGCCAAGGCCACTGGGCGGGTCGGCCAGCGGGCGGGACCAGATATCGCGCCCGAACGACGCGGCGGCAGAGATCGATGTCGATCTTTCGCTCCAGCGCATCGGCGACCAGATCGGCCAATAGGTCCGGCAGGTTGAGCAGGATTGCGGAGGGGTTGACCTGGCGCAACGCCTCCATGAATTCAGCCAGACGAGTGCCATAGGACGCGCCGCCGTTCCACTTCTGCTCCAGGGCCTGAGCGGCCAGAATGTTGAGTTCGACGCGCTGGCGAGGGCCGCCGCTCAGCCTTTCGACGATCTCCTGGAGTAGCGCAATGGCCTCCGCTGGACGCCGATCGGCCAGCAGGACCTGGTATTTGGTGACGTAATGCGGCCAGCGTTCGATCATCGGCTCATTCGCCCGCTCGATCGCATCCATGAAGGCATCGCAGTCGAGATAAGCCTTGACGAAGTCGCCGTTGCGCGTGTGCATCGCCGCGTGGCAGTCGGCGACTACAGCGACCTGGGTTGTGAACCTGCTGTCCGCGATCTCGCCCAGCCGGGAGACAAGCGCATTGAATTCCGAGAACCTGTTGTGAAGCTTCATCAGCAATTGAAGCTGATAGAGGGCGCTGAACTCGACGCCCCGTAAGGCGTGCTGCTCGCCTATCGCCGTTGCGCGTCGCAACGCATCCTCGGCCGAGGCATAGACAAAACCGCGCCGCGAATAGGGGAAGTAACGGCCGCTGGCCGAGCCAAAGGACACCAGCCACATGCCGAGCACCAGCGGCGGGATATCCGGATTTTCGAGATCGGCGGCAACGCTGTCCACGGCATTGGCAAAAATGTCGCGCTGCCCCGACGAGGTCGCGTAGTCGATGAGCGCTTCGCTTGCCAGCAGGCGCAACTCGACCGAATCCTCGATCGGCAGATGTGTCAGGCGCTGCTGGATATCATTCACGAGGCGCTTCGCGTCATGGGCGTCGAATTCGCCAGGTTCGGCGAAATCGACGGCCCGCAGGATGCCGAGCCTGACCATCATGAGTTCCTCCGGATCCAACTCCGGCAATCCCCTGGCAAGAACCTGTGAGGCTCGGCGCGTCCAATCCGCCAGCCCCTCATGCGTACGCCAGCTGGCGGTCTTGACTACGACCGCCCGCGCGACCGTCAGGCATTGGCCGCGCATGTCGGTGTTCTCGAATGCTTGCCATGCCTTGGAGAAGTGCGGTTCGGCCTTCGCATCGTCCGATGCGAAGGCGACGCCCAGCCAATAATGGACCCACCCGTCCATCTGGTCGGGGGGCAGCCTGTTGCACCATTCGACGAAGCTGGCCCTGCGCCCTTGCGAGAGAACGCCGTTAGCGCACTCCAGAATGAGCTGGCGTGCCAGCGGCCAGGCGCCCGCCTGCAACGCCAGCACGATTGCCGCGTCGGTTTTGTCTGCCTCGTGCAGGACCTTTGCTGCCTGCTCGCGCAGCCTGGAACGGTCCGCTTCCGTCACGCGCCGGTCCAGTAGGCCGGCAAGGTATTCGCGCAACAAGTCATGCAGCTGGAAGGCGGCGCCGCCCGGACCGTCGCGCGTGATCAGCAGCTGGCGATGCTGCAGCCGCACCAGCAGGCGAGCAGCCTGCGGCGAGCCCAGGAACGCATCGGCAAGCTCCGTGCTGATCTCCGGCAGAACGTTGAGCCTGATAAGCAGATCCTGGTCCTCCGGCGCGATGTCGCGCAGGAAATAACGTCCGACAATCTCCCGAAGGCCGGCGCCTCCGGCAAGGCCGGACTGCGAGAGCGGGTAGTACATTCCGGCGTTGGCCAGCAGGAGAAGGCCCACCGCCCAGCCGCGCGCCTCCGAAATGTCGCCGACCTCGGACGGCGATTGCGAGCGGGCGGTGACGAGGTTGCGAGCCTCCGCAGGCGAAAACTCCAGCAGCGTTTGGTTGAGGACCGGCAACTGTCCCGACAGCACGAGGTCGGCGACATCGCCCTCGGGCAGCATCCGCGATGTGCAGATGCAGCGGACGGTGTTGGGGCGTTCGCGCAACAGGATCGCCAGCGTCCGGCGAAAGCCTGGCGCATCGGCACGATGCAGATCGTCGAGGACCAGGATCGTGCCGGGATCAAGCCGCGAGAAATAGGTGCGGAAGAACAGCCGCGCGAAATCGTCGGAATTGTCGGCATATTCCGGACCAAACACCGGCATGCCGGCATGCATGCCGTCGAGCGACAGCGTCAGATAGTGGAAAAGGCGCGCAACGTCCTGGTCCTCGGTGTCGACCCGATACCAGTTGTACGCCGATTCGCCTTGCTTCAGCCCGCCGTGTTCCAGAAAGTCGATCACCGCGGTGGTCTTGCCGTATCCACCAGGCGCAGCCAGCCAGCATGCACCACTGTCGAGGGCCTGCGAAAGCAGCGCCACTACGCGCGGACGGCTGACAATTCCCACTGGCCGGGGTGCCGAGAGCTTTGCTATCTCGCGCGGCGCGTCCCGGAACGATTTATCCATTGTGAGGACTCCCGCAGCGCAGTCGCCTCGCGAAAACAGGCAATCGGTTCGCCCGCAACAACAAATCGCCGGCCGGCGTTGTGCTCGCCTGACGTGCCGTGCTCGCCGGCAAGGTCGCGGCTATCCCTTGTGCGACATGATATGCGAAACCCCGACACTCACGTCGGCGGTGTGTCTTGCCATTACTGCGTTCATTCGCATTGCAATCGTCGCATAGCCGTTTCGTTCGTGGTCGGTAACTTCCGAGGGCTTGAAGAGCCAAGGAAGGGGTGCAACCTGCGCGTCCGCGAAATTGGCCGGCAGGTTCGATGGCAACGCTTTTTTCCCTAAAGGCAGCTCTAGCCCAAGGTCGCTAAATTCGTCCTCGAGACTGGCGTGCAGATGAGAAAGCACCACATAGATCGCCAGCTTTGATCTAGTCCTTTCTGTGTTGTTTTGATTGTACTCTTGAAGAACGTCATCGAACGATGGCGATACGTCGCTTTCCGCAGCGGTAGCTCGTGTTGCAACAGCACCGGCCAGGGCAGTCGCTGCCATTCCTGTAAGACCTACAAAATCACGCCTTGTCGTGCTGGTCATGGTGAATTCCCCTCGGTTTTGAAGACGGACCAAGTCTGGCAAGGACGAGGCGCAGTGGCAATAGGCCGCATACGCTACTGGTGTAGAGGGTCTTTACGTCGCCGATGTGAATCCACCCGGCAACGATAGTGCCAAGCCGGCAGAGGCCCGCGATGCATTCGGTTGCTTCAGCTGAGGATAGCCATGGACTCCAAGCGGGTCTACGGCATGCAACCAGGCAAGGGATTCTAAAAATCCGCTGGTGGAGCTGAGGAGGATCGAACTCCTGACCTCGTCATTGCGAACGACGCGCTCTCCCAGCTGAGCTACAGCCCCGTCCAGCGGATGGGGCTTTTATCGGCCGCTGCGGTTTCCTGTCAAGGCTGCGCTTGCTGCCGAAATGCCGTTCGGCCGTTCGTGCGCCCTCGCCCATGCGGCGGAAGACGGCTCTTGCCGCTTTCACCTACAGTGGCTACATGTCGGCAGCAATCGGAGACCGGCATGATCGCCCTCATTCAGACCATTGTCATGGCGCTTGACCTTTACTGGTGGATCATCATCGCCTCGGCGATATTTTCCTGGCTCTACGCCTTCAACGTCGTCAACTCTCGCAACCAGTTCGTCGACACCATCAGCAACATGCTCTATCGGCTGACCGAGCCGGCGCTTCGGCCGATCCGCCGCTTCATGCCCGACCTCGGCGGCATCGACATCTCGCCGATCATCCTGCTGCTGATCCTGTTCTTCATCCGGCAGTTCCTGCTCACCACCGTGCTTTCGCTGGTCGTCTGAGCCCAGGGCGTCCATGAGTGCGCCGTTCCGGACGCGCGCCGACGGCATCGACCTGTTCGTCCGGCTGACGCCGAAAGCGGCGATGGACAGGCTGGAGGGCATCGAAACATCGGTGGATGGGCGAAGCTATCTAAAAGCCCGCGTCCGCGCCGTGCCGGAAAACGGAGCCGCCAATCGAGCGCTGGAAAGGCTGGTCGCCAAGGCGCTTGGCGTGCCGGCATCGGCCGTCTCGATCGCCGCCGGCGGCACAGCTCGGCTGAAGACGCTGCGCGTGCTTGGCGATCCCGCGGCGCTGGCGAAACGCATCGATACGCTGGGCACCCCTGCGCCATGATCTCGGCTCGCTCACTTACCCCGCAAAAAAAGGCCGGGCTGCAAAGCCCGGCCAGATGTGAAGGTCGAAAACCTTCAGAGGGGAACGCGCCGGACGAATGGGAGGAAACATCCGACGCCAATTGCATATGGGTTGGCGTCGGCGACGTTTCAATGAGGTCGGAGGAAAGCTCAATGACCACTACTCGAGTTCTATTCTTCGATGTTCTGGGAACCGTCGTTGACTGGCGCAGCGGTATCGCAAGGGAGGCCGGCGCCTTCCTCGCGCGAAATGGTGTACAGCAGGTCGATCCCGGTGAATTCGCCGATGCGTGGGCGTCGCGCTACGACGCCTCGACCGAGGCGGTGCGGACGGGGCACCGGCCTTTCGTTTCACTTGACGTGATCAACAGGGAGAATCTGGACGCCACCCTCGTCCAGTTCGGGCTGGCCCCATCCGAGCTGCCGACCGCCGAACTTGAGGAACTCAACCTCGCCTGGCACCGGCTGGAGCCGTGGCCCGATTCGCTGAAAGGCCTTGCGAGGCTAAAGGAACGCTTCATCATCGTGCCCTTGTCAGGGGCCAATACCCGGCTGTTGCTGGATATGGCCAAGCGCGCCGGCCTGCCTTGGGACACCGTCCTTGGCTCGGATGTGTTCGGCACCTACAAGCCTGCGCCGCAGGCTTATCTCCGCGCAGTGGAGATCCTGGTGGTGCGACCTTCGGAGGCCGTGTTAGTCGCCGCGCATAATGACGACCTGGCCGCGGCACGAAAATGCGGCATCGGAACCGCCTTTGTTGCTCGGCCAAAAGAGCATGGCCCGGCGCAGACGACCGACCTCTCGCCTCTTGAGAGCTGGGACTTCCTGGCCGACGACCTTGTCCATCTCGCCCAAGTCCTCCCGTAGGCAGAGGCCAGCAACCTAAGCGATGTCGTCGCGAATGCAGGCCTTCAGATGGCCCTCGGCCGTCGCCCTCAGTGGCGGTACAGCCCCGGCGCAAGCCTCCAGCGCGAACGGGCAACGGGTCCGGAAAACGCAGCCCGACGGCGGGTTTGCCGGGCTTGGAATATCGCCCTTGAGCACTTGTCGGTCTTGCCTGGCCAGCGGATCGAGCGACGGAATGGCCGACAGCAGCGCGCGCGTGTAGGGATGCTGCGGCCGGGTATAAAGCTCGGCCGCCGGCGCAACCTCCATGATGCGCCCGAGATAGAGCACGATGACCGTGTCGCAGATGTACTCGACGACAGCCAGATCGTGCGAAATGAACAGCATAGTCAGGCCGAGCCGGAGCTGCAGGTCGCGCAACAAATTGATGATTTGCGCCTGAATCGAGACGTCGAGTGCCGAGACCGGCTCGTCGGCGACGATGAATTCCGGCTCGAGCGTCAGCGCCCGCGCGATGCCGATGCGCTGGCGCTGGCCACCCGAGAATTCATGGGCGTAGCGCTCATAGGCATCGACCGGCAACTCGACCGCAGCAAGTGCCTTCTCTGCCCTCGCCCGCCGCTCGGATTTCTTGCCAATGGCTTGAATGTCCAGGCCTTCGGTGAGGATCTGCCCTATCGTCATGCGCGGCGACAGGCTGGCGAAGGGGTCCTGGAAAATATACTGCATCTTGCGGCGCTGGCGGCGCAACTGGGCGGCACTCAGCCTCGTGATATCGGTGCCGTCATAGTTGATTTGGCCGGATGTCGGCTCGATCAGACGCAGCACCGAGCGGCCGATCGTGGTCTTGCCGGACCCGGATTCGCCAACCAGGCCGACCACTTGGCCGCGCCTGATATCGAAGGAAATATCCTCCAGCGCCCTAACGACGGGTCCGCGCGAGAATGCAGTCGGCGAAAAATGCTTGGTCAGGTTTTTGACCGAGAGGAAGGGAACGTCGGCCATCAGAGCTCCTCCCAACGCAGGCAGCGGCTTTGCTGGGTCGGCGTCGCCGCAAACAATGGCGGCACCGCGGCACGGCAGGCGGCGATGGCCATCGGGCAACGCGGCGCGAAAGAACAGCCCTTGGGCAGCAAGGCGAGCGAGGGAACATTGCCGGCAATGGTCGGCAGCGGCGTCCCCGCCACCTTCAGTGACGTGGCCTCACCGAGCCGCGGCACCGAGCGCATCAACCCTGCCGTATAGGGATGACGCGGACGGGTGAACACTTCGCTCACCGGACCTGTTTCGACGATACGCCCGGCATACATCACCGCTACCCGGTCGGCGATTTCGGCGACCACGCCGAGATTGTGGGTGACGAACAGGATACCCATGCCGCGCTGCGCCTGCAGCTCGGCCAAAAGAGCGAGAATCTGGGCCTGGATCGTGACGTCCAATGCCGTTGTCGGCTCGTCGGCGATCAGCAAGCCCGGATCGCAGGACAGGGCCATGGCGATGGTAGCGCGCTGGCGCATCCCGCCTGACAGCTCGTGCGGATACTGCCGCGCCCGCCGCTTCGGATCGGGAATGCCGACCTGTTCCAGCAGCCGCACCGCGTCTGCTTCTGCCTCGCGGTGCGATTTGCCGAGATGGATGCGGATCGGTTCGGCGATCTGCTCGCCGATCGTGTAGACCGGGTTGAGGCTGGTCATCGGCTCCTGGAACACCATGCCGATCTCGTTGCCGCGTATCTTGCGCAGCGACTCGCCATCGAGGCTGGTCAGCTCGGTGACCGTGCCGTTCTTGCGCCGCAGCGCGATCGATCCCTCGGCAATATGTCCGACCCTTTTCGGCAACAGGCCGATGATCGACAGGCTGGTGACGGACTTGCCGGATCCGGATTCGCCGACGAGCGCCACCGTCTCGCCGGAGCCGATCGTCAGGTCGACATCCCTTACCGCCGCGATGTCGCGCCCCGCGATGCGGAACACCGCGCGCAGGCCGGAAATCGAGAGGATCGGCGCGACACTCAGCGGAGCAGCCCCACGTCGCGAAGGATCATGTCGACCTTCGCGGTTTCCTCCTCGTTCAGGCTGCGTTGCGGCCGCGCCATGGTGTTCGAGGCGATGATGCCGAGGCTCTTCATCGCCGCCTTGAAGGCGCCGACGCCGGCCGAGCCGGCGCTGGTCCTGCCGAGCGAGATCCAGACGATCTCGAACAGTTTCAACAACCGCTCCTGCTCCAGGCGGGCTTCGGCATGCTGGCCCGCCTGCATCAGCTTCCACAGCCTGACATAGCCGTGCGGATCGACATTGGCGAGCCCCGGCACGACGCCGTGCGCACCCATGGCCAGCACGCTGTCGACCAGGATCTCGGAGCCGGTCATGCCGAAGAAGCCGGGGTCGTCGGCCATGTCCTTGAGCACGTAACGCAGATTGCCGTCGTCGCCGCTGGAATCCTTGATGCCCGCGATGGCGCCTTCCCTGGCGAGGCCGACCGTGGTCTTGCGCTCCAGCTTGATGTGAACGCAGACCGGGATATCGTAGGCGATGACCGGAATGTCGATCGCATCCTTGATATAGCGGAAGTGGTCGCCGATCTCTGGCTGGCTGGTGCGGGTATAAAACGGCGCGGTGACGACGATGGCGTCGGCGCCGGCCGATCTGGCGATCCGGGCGTGGTTGATGACGCGGTCGGTAGTCGGGTCGATGACCCCAGCGAAGATCGGAACCCGGCCGTTATTGACCTTGACCGCGTGCTCGAGGATGGCCCTGCGGCCCGCCTCGTCGTGGAAGACCACCTCGCTGGTCGAGCCGAGCACAAACAGCCCGTGAACACCACCGTCGAGCAGGTTCTCGATAGTGCGGGTGAACGACGGGAAGTCGATGCTGAAATCGGCATTGAGCGGGGTGACGACAGGTGGCACGACGCCGGTAAACAGGGGCATTTTGATGAACCTTTGAGGTCAGTTGAGATCGGAGCGAGGGTCGAATGCGTCGCGCAAGCCGTCGCCGATGAAATTGATGGCGAGCACGGTGAGCACCAGTGCGGCGCCCGGGAACATCCATTGCCAGGGGTAATTTTCAAGCACGACGGTGGAGCGGGCGAGATTGAGCATGTTGCCCCAGCTGGCTTCGGGCGGTGCGATGCCGAGGCCGAGGAAGGACAGGCCGGCCTCGAGCAGGATGGCGTTGGCGATCTGCAAGGTGGCGTAGACGACCAGGATATCGATGCAATTGGGCAGGCCGTGCCGGAACAGCAGATGCGGCAGCCCTGCCCCCATGCCGCGGGCGGCGACGACAAAGTCGCGCTCGCGCAGTTCGAGCAGCCGGGCACGCACCATGCGCGACAGCACCGGCCAGGAGAGCAGCGAGATCACCAGGATGGTCGGGGCGATGCCGGTGCCGGCGATCGAAGCCAGCACCAGCAGGAAGATCACCGGCGGCAGCGTCATCGCCAGGTCGACCAGGCGCATCACCGTGCCGTCGACGAGGCGCCCGCCAAAGCTGGCGACGGCGCCGATCAGGAAGCCGATGACGGTCGATATGGTGACCGAGCAGACGGCGACCAGCAATGAGATCCGCCCGCCTTGCAGCAACCGGGCCATGACGTCGCGCCCGACGCCGTCGCTGCCCAGCCAATGAATGGCCGACGGCGCCTTGTTCATTGCTCGGAGGTCGATGGTGTTAGGACCGAACGGCCACCACAAAGGATAGGTCGAAACAGCCAGCAGGATCGGGATGACGATCAAAAGCCCGGCACGCGCCGCGCGGTTTTCAAAAAAGCGGTCGAGCGCGCGGCGAAGCGGGCCTTTGGTTTGCGGCACGGCTGTCGGGTCAACTGTAGGATCCGGCGCCGTGATTGCCATCATGCCACCTGAATGCGCGGGTCGACGACGGCATAGACGACGTCGGTCAAGAGGTTGACCAGGATGACGCAAACGCCGATCACCAGGGTAGCGCCCATGATCACCGGGTAATCGCGGGTGCCGACGGCGTTGACCAGAAGCAGTCCCATGCCCGGCCAGTTGAACACGCTTTCCAGGAAGATGGCGCCGCCGATGGCGATGCCGACAGTCGAGCCGATCAAGGTAATGACCGGCAAGAGCGCATTGCGGGTCGCGTGCTTGATGATCACCCAGAACTCGCGCACGCCCTTGGCACGCGCCGTCCGCACGTAATCCTGGTTGAGCACTTCCAGCAGCGAGGCGCGCATGTAACGCATGATCAGCGCGGCATGGCCGACGGACAGCAGGCAGGCGGGCAGGACGAGGTGCGCAAGCACATCCGTCGCCGAGAACGGCGCACCCGCGGTCTGCATGCCGCCGGACGGCGCCCAGCGCAGCAGCACCGAGAAGAAATAGAGACCGAGCAGCGCTGTCAGAAAAGCCGGGCTGGAGATACCGATAAACGACAGCACCGACAGCGCGATGTCGGATGGTTCGTTACGGCGCACCGCGCTGAAAATGCCGGCGGAAATGCCGAGCACGATGGCGATCGCCAGGCCCGTACCCATCAGCAGCGCCGTCGGGCCGATGCGTTCCATGACCAGTGGCAGCACGGCAACGCCGCTGCGCTGGATCGAATAGCCGAAGTCACCGCTCAGCGCCGCGCGCAGCCAGGCGAGATATTGCACGGGAAGCGGCCGATCGAGCCCGAGCCGTTCGCGCAGGCCCTCGAGGTCGGAAGCCGACATGGGGACCGATGGGTTGATATAGGCGTCGATCGGATCGCCCGGCGCCAGCCGCAACAGGATGAAGATGAGGACGCTGAGCGCGACCAGCATCAGCAATCCTGTGGCGCTGCGGCGGGCGATGAAGCTCAACATGGGCTTTCCGTGGCGGTGGCAGGCGGCGCCAAAGTGGTCCCGCCTGCTCGCTTGGTTGCGGGTTTCTTACTGGATGTCCCAGCGCTCGGGGTGAGCTGCGTAGGGGCCGCCGCCCGGCGCCGGCGTCCAGACGAAGTCATGCAGCTTGTTGGAGGCTACGCCATAGCGGTTGGCCACCCACAACGTCGCCCAGGGTAGCTCCTTGTTCATGACCTTGCAGACCCCCTGCCAGGATTGATCGAGCTTGGCCGGATCGGTTTGGCCTAGCGCGGCGTCCAATGCGGTGCTCAGATCGTCGAACTCGATGCGCATGGTGTTGAAGCCTGCCGGCGGGATCTGCGACTTGTTGAGGCCGGGATTGAGGCTGGCCGGGTTGGGGCCGTTCTGCAGGCCGGCATAGACCATCGGAAAGGCGTTCCAGTCCGGCGTGCCTTGCTTGTAGACGATGCCGTTGTAGGTCGGCGTATCGACGACCCGCGGCACCACATTGATGCCGACCTCGGCCAGCATCGACTGGACAGCGGCCATCACATTGGCCGCTTGCGGCGAGCCATAATAGGTCAGCAAGGTGATCGGCTTGTCGCCGTTGATCTTGTCCCAGCCGGCCTCGCTCAGCAGCGCCTTGGCCTTTGCCGGATCGTAGGCATAGGGTTCGAGGCCTGCGGGAACGAGATGCGGCGCGACATAGCCGCAATTGGCTGGCTCGGCGGCACCGCCGTAGAGGCTGTCGATGATGGCGTTGCGATCGATCGCGTACATGATCGCCTGGCGGACACGGATATCCCTAAACAGGTCGACCTTCTGGTTCAGGCCGATATAGTTGACCACGTACGAGGCACCTTCGATCACCTTGAAATTGCTGTCGCTCTTGAACGATGCCGCATCGTCGGGCTCGACATAAGTGAACTGGATTTCGCCGGCACGGAGCGCGGCAACGGCCGCCGCCGGCGACTCGAAATAGCGGTTGATGAGCACGTCTATCTTCGGCTTGCCGCCGCGATAATCGTCATCGGCTGCCAGTTCGACATATTGGTCGGTCACGTAGCGCTTGAACTTGAACGGGCCGGTGCCGACCGGAGTGGTCGACCACCAGGTGCTTGTCGCCAGCGATTCCGGCGGCAGAGCGGCCAGGGCATGCTCCGGCAGGATCATCAGCTGCGAGAGGATGGATAGAAACGAGCCGTTCGGTTTCGATAGCTTCACCACTGCGGTGTGGTCATCCGGGGCATCGACCGAGGCGATGTTGGCGAGGCGGGCGGCAAACAGGCTGCCGGAGGCCTTGTTCTTGGCAAGCTCGAGGGTGAACTTAACGTCCTTCGAGGTGAACGGTTTGCCGTCATGCCAGGTCTCGTTGACCAGGTTGAACGTATAGCTCAGCTGGTCGTCGCTGATCTTGTAGTCCTTGGCGAGGTCGCCTTCGATATCGGCCAGCCCGGCATTGTAGATGACCAGCGGTTCAAAATAGGTGCTGAGCCAGGTGTAGCCGCCGGTCGCCACCAGCGGGTTGAAGTTCTTGGGAAAACCGCCGGGGCCGACGTCGAAGCCGCCCGCAATGGTCTTGGCGCTTTGTGCCTGGACACTGGTCAATGGGGCAATGCTGGCGAGCAGCAGCCCGACGACTGAGAATGCGATGGTCCTGATACGCATGGTTTCCTCCCTTGGCATAGTCAGGTTGTTCTTCAGCTTGTTCGGTTTTTTGCGATAACCTGCTGGATCCCCCGGTAATGGTCGTCGAGCCGCCGACGCGCCTGGTCGACATCCTTGGCGGCGACAGCCTCGACGATCTCGTGATGGTCGCGCCATGTCGCCAGCGGCGTCGGATTATCGAGATTGGTGAAATTCGAGGCCTTGTTGAACGCCGTCCAGAAGATGTCGATCAGCGCGCTCAGCATGTGATTGTTCTGGCAGCGGAACAGCAGCTGATGGAATTGCTGGTCCTCTTCGGCGAAGCTCTCATGGCGCTCGGCACGTTGCCGCATGCGCTCGGTCAACTGGCGCAGCTCCTCGATGTCCTCGGCACTGATCATCTCGATCGTCTTGGCGATGAGGCCGGTTTCCAGCACGCGACGGATTTCGCGCAGCTCTTCGACATCGCGCAGCGAATCCTGCAAACCGTAGGCCAAGTTATCCAGCAGCGGCTTGAACGAGAACTCCTTGACGAACACGCCGATGCCGCGTCGCGTCTCCAGGATGCCGATCGATTCCAGCGCCTTGATGGCTTCCCGCACGGAGTTGCGGCCGACGCCGAGCCGCTGCGCCAGGAACGTCTCCGGCGGCAGGGGATCGCCTGCCTTGAGCTGGTTGCTTTCGATATAGGCCCTGAGGCTTTCCTGCACGGTGACGTGAAGCAGCGGCGGTCTGCTCAACGGTTCGATCGACTTCAGTTCCGCCATCCCACTGCTTTCATCATCCGCTGAAGCTTGCCCGCCGCTTGTCGTATAGCCACTTGTAGGATATCCTGCAAGCCCATAACAAACCTGCTGCCTCCGAATGAAGATTGCCCTCGCCGGCTCGAGCCACTGGCACGCCGAAATACACCTCGACGCCGCACGCTTTTACGGCACGGAGATCGCCGGTATCTGGGACGAGGATCCTGGCCAAGCGCAAGCGTTCGCCGCGCACCACGACCTGCCGTTTATCGAAGATTTCAAGGAGATACTCTCCAGCCCGCCGGATGTGATCCTGTTGATGGGGCACCCTTCGATGGTGCCGGCGCGGGCACGTGCGATCATCGCGGCAAGGATACCGCTGATCCTGGAGAAGCCGGCGGCCAGCCATACGAGGGAACTGATGGCGCTGCGCGACCTTGCCAGGCAGTACCAGGGTTTTGTCGCTGTTCCCCTGCCCAACCGTTTCGGGCCGGCCGTTGCCGGCCTTGAACGGCTGCGCCGGCAAGGTCGCGCCGGCCCCGTGGCGCATTGCCAGTTCCGGCTGGTCAACGGCCCGCCGCAACGCTACATCGCCGACGGTGTCGCCTGGGTGCTCGACCCGGCGGTTGGTGGCGGGGGTGCGTTGAGGAATCTCGGCATACACGGCGTCGACGCGGCACTCAGCCTCGCAACCGGCAAGCTCGGACTGAAAAGCGTTTCGATCGCGAACCGCATCCATCCCGGCCCGGTCGAGGATCACGCACTTCTGGTGCTGGAAGACGAGGCCGGCGCGCTGTTCATCGTCGAGGCCGGTTACACCTTTGCTTCGATGCGCCCCGGCGGTGACTTCGAGTGGCGCATCGTCAGTGCCAATGCCACCCTCATCGATCATGGCGACCATGTTATCTGCGCAACGCTCGACGACGCGGCAATCGTCGACTTGCCGGTCGAACTGCCGGCAACGCGCTATCGTCTGTTCATGCGCGATACGCTTGACCGGCTGGCCAGAAAGGCGCCTCCGCCGGTGTCCATCGAAGATTATGTTGCGGCGATGTCGCTGATCGACGCCGCTTATCAAAAGGCAGGACCATGATTGGAATAGGAATTATCGGCGCCGGCGATTTCGGCGCAGCCCATGCGCGGGCAATCCGTGAGATTGGCGGCATTCGCCTCGTCGCCGCATCTCGAGGAAATGCCGACGCACTGCAGCAATTCACCGCTGAACATGGCGGCCGCGGCTACGCGGACTGGCGAAGGCTGCTGGACGACAAGGAGGTCGATGCGGTCCTCATTGCCAGCCCGCACCATCTCCATGCCGAAATGGCCATCGGCGCGGCAAAGGCCGGCAAGCATATCCTGCTCGAAAAACCGATGGCGCCGACGGTGGCTGCCTGCGATGCGATCAACGCCGCCGTGGCCAAGGGTGGCGTCAAGCTGATGGTCGCCCACCTCATGCATTTCGCCCTGCCCTGCATGGCGGCCAGCCAAATTCTGGAGGAAGGCGAGCTCGGCCGGCCGCTCGCCGGATCGAGCTGGATCATCAAGCTGTGGATGGAGCACAATCGCCGCGACTGGCATCTGCGTAAGGCGACCGGCGGCGGCATGCTGTTGACGGCCGGCATCCACGCGGTCGATCGCCTGGTCTGGCTGATGGATGACGATGTCGTGTCGGTAAGCGGCATGCTCGGCGCCAAGTTCCATGACCAGGAAGCAGACGACAGCGCTCTGCTCGGATTGCGCTTCGCCGGCGGCGGCATCGGCCAGGTGCAGAGCGTCGGCTATCGCACCGGCGCCACCACCTATGCCATGGACCTTATCTGCGAGCGGGGAACGCTGCGCATCGACATGGACCGCGGCACCATGCTTGGCCGCGAGACGGTCTGGACCGAGCTGCCCGGTTCCTTTGAGCCGAACTGGATGCATAACGCGCTGGTGCGCGAATGGGGCGCAATGCGCGATGCCATTGCCGATGACACGCCGGTGCCGGTCGACGGCATCTATGCGCGCAAGATCATCGCCATTATCGAGGCTGCCTTCGCGTCGAACGAAACCCGCCGCGAACACGAGATCGCCGGTGGACGCTGACCTCGACGACCATCTGGCCCGCTTGCCCGCACACGCACCGCGCGGCATCTGGGGCGCGGTGATGCTGGCCATCGACGATCGCGGAGCGATCGACTGGCAGGCGACGGAAGAGACGATCGCCCGGCTCTGCGCCTCAGGCGTCGACGGCGTCTATTCCAATGGCACGGCCTGCGAATTCCATTGCCAGACCGAGCCCGAATTCGACCGGCTTTGTGAGTTGGTCGCAACCATAGCCGGCCGCGCGCGCCTTCCTTTCCAGATCGGCATCAGCCAGTCCAATCCGCGCGTCGCGCTGGAGCGACTGACGCGGGTCGCCGGACTTCGCCCGGCGGCGGTGCAGTTCACGCTGCCCGACTGGTGGCCGCCCAGCGACGACGAGGTCATGCGCTTTGCCGGCGGCCTGTGCGACGCCGCGCCTGAAACGCCGCTGGTGCTCTACAATCCGCCGCACGCCAAGCGCCACCTGACGCTCGACGGCATCGCCAGTCTGCGTGCGGCCGTGCCATCGCTGGTCGGCGCCAAGCTGCCGGGCGGCGACGCCGGCTGGTATGCCGACATGCGCCGCAAACTGGACGGATTTTCCGTCTTCGTCCCCGGCCACACGCTGGCAACAGGCTATGCTGGAGGGGCCCATGGCAGCTATTCCAACGTTGCCTGCCTCAACCCGAAGGGCGCGATGATGTGGTGGCAGATAATCCGCACCGACATGGCCGCCGCCGCCGGGGTCGAGGCCCGCATACAGGCCTTCCTCGCCGCACATGTCCTACCGTTTCGCACCCGTTACAATGTCGGTGATGCAGCACTCGATAAGGCGATGGCGGCGGCCGGCGGCTGGGCGCCGCTCGGCCCACGACTGCTCTGGCCCTACAGCTCCGTTCCCGATCAGGAAATACCGACGCTGGCCAGGGCGGCTCACGCGGCTTTCCCGGAATGGTGGTAGACCCGTCACCAAGGCGCGGGATGACGGAGGCGCTTCAGCAGCCGGCGCGTGCTCCCTGTGTCGCGCGTGACGCAAACGCCCCCGGCTGAGGGACATCGGCCTCGCGCCGTGCCAGCGAATTGCGCAGCAGTGCGATCGCCTCGCGGCCGGCGGTCGCAATCTCGCGTGGCCTGTCGATGCCGACGATCATGAACTCATTGATCCCCAAAGCGGCGTAGGAAAGCAGCGAAAGCGCGACCTGCGCCGGCGGCCCAGCAAGTTCGAGCGCCTTCTGGCAGGAAGCGGCCGGTTTGTCTTCCGAACGGATTCGGACGGGAAGCGCGAAACGCAGCTTGCCGGCCCGGCCGTGTTCGGCAGCAGCGCCGCGTACGCGCTCCATTGACTGGCGGATTTCTGCAAGCGAGCCAGGCGCCAGTTCGAACACGTCCGCATGCCTGCCCGCGACCCTGAGCGCAGTGCCCGACTGCCCGCCCATGCGGATGGTCACATCGGCACCATGCGGCCCCTTGCGCGGCACATAGCCGCCTTTGATGCTGTAAAAGGTGCCTTCATGGTCGAACGGCCTGTCGTTCGACCACAACCGCTTCAGCAGCACCAGATATTCATCGATGCGTTGCCAGACCACCGTATGGCCGGCCGGACGTGCCTCGGCATCGTCGTCGCTCAGCGGCTCGCTGAGCATCCTGAGCGACAGCCGGCCGCCGCTTCTCGCGTCGAGGGCAGCGAGCTGCCGCGCCGCCACGGTTGGTTCGATCACGCCTGCCCAATGCGTGAGCACGACCTCCAGGGACGAGGTCCGGTCCAGCGTCTGGGCGGCAAGGTCCATATTGGTCAGCAGCCCGGCCTGGTCGTCGATGACGATCTTCCGGAATCCGGCATCCTCGATCAGTGACAGCTTCGTCGCGGTCTCGACAAAGTCGTAGAAAAAGCTGGCGTCGGCAGCGTGGATCTTACCGGGAACATGCGTGAACTCGATTGGCATTGCCATCTCCTCCATCACGTTGGAATCAGGGCGCGCAAAAGCGCACCGGCATTCGGTTCATCAACTCCGGAATTTCTGCAAACGGCAGGCCGCTATCCCGAGGAAGCCTCGATGATCAGAGCCTTGACAATCAGGGGATCAGCCCCAGTACCACTGCCCCGGTGAATACAAACGCAAGGGCAAAGACGAGATAGGCGAAAGCGCCGGCATAGGCCGGCCGCCACACCTGGTCGGAACCCAGCCTTTGGCCTTTGCGGGCAGTCTGAGCGTTCTGGCTATAGGACATATCGACCTCCGTCTCGGCGCTTAATCTATAAAATCAGTAGACTTTGTCGAGTGCTATTTTCGCGCGATCCTTAGAACAATTTTCTCCAAATGATAGACACATTAGTGCTTTTACTGCTTAGCGCTGCCTTTTGCGGCATGCCGGGGTGACGGCAGGAAACGTCAGGTCCATGTGTCTGTGGCTCCTTGGCCATCCAATGGATGAGGGATAGCATCGCTTCAGCGGAAAGCCGCGACGTCACGGCAAGGCAGCAGGGAGCAAACCATGGGCACAAGACTGGCCGGCAAGGTCGCCATCATTTCGGGCGGCGCGACGGGAATGGGCGGTGCGGCCTCGGAGCTTTTCGCGGCCGAGGGCGCCAAGGTGGCGATCGTCGACCGCAACGGCGAAGCGGCGGCGGCCACCGCAGCGGCAATCAGGCAACGCGGCCATGTCGCCGAGCACTGGGTCGCCGACGTATCGGATGAGGCGCAGGTCGAAGCGGCGGTGAAGGGCGCGACGGAAAAATTCGGTCCGGTCACGGTTCTGTTCAACCACGCCGGCACCCTCGTCATCAAACCCTTCCTGGAGACCACGCTGCAGGAATGGGACTGGCTGCATGCCGTCAATGTGCGTTCGATGTTCCTGATGACGCGTGCCGTGCTGCCTGGCATGATCGCCGCCGGCGGCGGTTCCATCGTCTGCACCTCGTCGATCTCGGCGGTGGCGGCGACGCCGATGGAGGTGCTTTACGACACCACCAAGGGCGCCTGCCATATGTTCGCGCGTGCCATCGCCGTCGAGTTCCGCGACCGCAACATCCGCTGCAATGCGGTCTGTCCAGGCTTCATCAGGACACCGCATGGCCTGCGCGAGGTCGCCGATCTCGACAAACTCGGCGTCGATGTCTCCGACGCGGCAATGGCGGCGCAGCAAGGGCGGATCGGCGAGCCGGAAGAGGTCGCGAAGGCAGCCCTGTTCCTGGCCAGCGACGAGGCCAGCTTCGTCAACGGCGCCCATCTGTTCGTCGATAACGGCTTCACCGCGATGTGAAAGGCGAAGCGCCGCTACCGCTCTTCGCGCCGGAACGGCTTGAGCAGCGCCGACGGGGCCACCGCATTGCGCGACATCACCGCCATAGCGACGATGGTGAAGATGAACGGCAGCATCAGGAAGGCCTCGTAGGGGATATGGCCAAGCCCGCTCGCCTGCATGCGCAACTGCAGGGCATCGACGAAGGCAAACAGCAGTGCCGCGCCTGCCGATCGCCACGGATCCCAGCGGCCGAAAACGACGAGCGCGATTGCCACCCAGCCACGCCCCGAAACCACGCCGAAGGTGAAGGCGTTGAACTGCGCCATCGACAGGAAGGCACCGGCCAGCCCCATCAAGGCACCGCCGAGGATCACCGCCTGGAAGCGCGTAGCGATGACGCTGACGCCGGCCGAATCGGCGGCGCGCGGGTTTTCGCCGACCATGCGGACCGACAGGCCCCACGGCGTGCGGTAGAGCACGAAGGCGGCCAGGGGAATAGACAGCATCGCCATGTAGACCAGCGAAAACTGGTTGAACACCGCCGGCCCGAGCACCGGAATGCCGGACAGGATCGGGATCGGCAGCGTCTCGAACCCCTTGATGTTCGGTGGCACCGATTGCTGGCCGAAGATCAGCCGGTAGAGGAAATAGGCGAGGCCCGACGAGAACAGCGTCACGCCGATGCCGCAGACATGCTGGCTGAGGCCGAGCGCTACAGTGAACAGCGCGTGCACGGCGCCCATCAGCGCCCCGGTCAGCACCGCCGCTAGCACGCCAAGCCAGAGGCTGCCGCTGAGGCTCGCCGCGGTGAAGCCGGTCATCGCCGACAAAAGCATGATGCCTTCGATGCCGAGATTGAGCACCCCGGCGCGCTCGGAGAACATCTCGCCCAGCGTCGCAAAGGCCAGGGGCGTGGCGATGCGGATGATGGCGGCCAGGAAGCCGACCTGGAATATCTGCTCCAGCACCACGCTCATTTGGCTGTTCCCACGCGACGGAGGCGATAGGCGGTGAACAGCAACGCCACCAGCATGGCGAGCAGCGCAGTTCCCTGGATGACTTCGCTGAGGAAGGCCGGAACGCCGGTCGCCCGCGACATCGCCTCGGCGCCGGTCATCACCGCGGCAAGGAAGATCGCCGCCGGCACGACGCCGAGCGGATTGAGCCTCGCCAGCATGGCGACGACGATGCCGGAATAGCCATAGCCCGGCGAGATGTCGCTCATCACCTGGAAATGCACGCCGCCGACCTCGCCGACGCCGGCAAGGCCGGCCAATGCGCCAGACAGCATCGCCGTCGAAATCAGCACCCGCTCGACATTGATGCCGCCATAGCGAGCAGCTTCCGGGTTCTCGCCGGTGACCCTGATGCGGAAGCCGAGCGTCGTACGCGCGACCACGAACCAGATCAGGGGTGCTGCGACCAGCGCCGCGACGACGCCGAGATGCAGCCGCGTGCCTTCGAGCAGCACTGGAAAATTGGCCGTATCCTCGATCGGCGGCGAGATCGGGTAGCCGCTGAAACTGTCCTTCCATGGCCCCTCGATCAGCGCCATCAGTGCGTAGAAAATGACCGAGTTGAGCAGCAGCGAGCTGACCACGTCATCGACCCTGAATTTTACCCGCAGCGTGGCGGGGATCAGGGCGACGGCCGCGCCGGCGGCAGCGCCCGCCAGCGCCATCAGCAGCATGGCGAGCGGCCCCGGCATCGGGATTGCACCGACGGCACAGCTCGCCACCGCACCAGCCAGCAATTGCCCTTCGGCGCCGATGTTCCAGAATTTGGCGCGGAAGGCGACCGCCACGGCAAGTCCCGTGAAGATCATCGGCGCGGCACGCACCAGCGTTTCGGTGACGGCGTAGCTGTCGCCCAAAGACGCCGAAAACATCACGCCATAGGCCTCGATCACGCCGGCGCCGGCCAGTGCGATGAGGCCGCTGCACAGGATCAGCGTCGCGCCGATTGCGAGCAGCGGCAGCGCCAGATTGAACCAGGCGGGCGTTGAGGTGCGGGCCTCGAGACGGAACATCAGGCATGGCCCTCCGCTCCGGTCATCATCAACCCGAGTCTGGCGATGCTGGCGTCGGCGCTGTTCAGCGTGCCGACGATGCGGCCCTCATACATCACCGCGATACGATCCGAGAGCATCAGCAACTCTTCCAGATCCTCGCCGATGACGACGATGCCGCAGCCCTTGGCGCGCATGTCGAGGAATTTTTCGTGGATGAAGCGCGCGGCGCCGATGTCGAGGCCGCGAGTCGGCTGCGAAACGATCAGCACCTTCGGATCGAAGGCGAGTTCGCGCGCCAAAAGCGCCTTCTGCAGATTGCCGCCGGAAAGCGCCCCGGCGCGCGTCATCGGCCCGGGGCAACGTATATCGTAGGCTTTGATCTGCGCCTCGGCGAAGGCGCGGATCGCATCCGGCTTGAGCAGGCCGTTGCGGCTGAACGCCGCCGTGCCGATGCGCGGCAGCACCATCGAATCGGCGAGCGGCAGATTGGTGACCAGCCCTGTCGTCATACGGTCTTCCGGGATGCGGCCGAGGCCGAGCGCCTGCACTGTGCTCGGCGAGAACCGCGAAACCGTTTTGCCGGCTATGGTCATCTTTCCGGCATCGGGCGCACGCACGCCGGAGATGACCTCGGCAAGCGCGCGCTGGCCATTGCCGGAGACGCCGGCGATGCCAAGGATCTCGCCGCCACGAATCGACAGCGAAACATCGCGCAGCGCCATGCCGGAATGATGCGATGTCGAGATACCGTCGAGGGTCAGCACGGCCGCACCGGGCATCGACGGTCCTCTGGCCGGAGGCACGATCTCGTGGCCGCACATCAGCCGCGCCATCTCCGAGGACGTGGTGCTGGCCGGCGCATCGACGCGGCCGGCAACGCGCCCATGCCGGAGCACGACGCAGCGATGTGTCAGCGCTCGCACCTCGTTGAGCTTGTGCGAGATGAAGATGATGCCGAGCCCTTGTGCCGCCATCGAGCGCAGCGCCGAAAACAGCCCGTCGACCTCGGTCGGTGCCAACACCGCCGTCGGCTCGTCGAGGATCAGCAGCCTTGCGCCGCGAAACAGCGCCTTGACGATTTCGAGCCGCTGTTGCTCGCCGACCGACAGCGCCGAGACGGGGAGGTCCGGGTCGAGCGTCAGCCCGTGCTGGCGGCCGATCTCGGCGAGCCGCGCCAGCCCGCCGGCGCGGTCGATCCGGCCCGATCTCCCGGGAATGCCGATCAAGAGGTTCTCCAGCACCGAAAGCCGCGGTGCGAGATGAAAATGCTGGTGCACCATGCCGATGCCGGCGGCCAGCGCATCGGCCGAACTGTTGATCGCCACCGACCGGCCCTGCACCAGGATCTCGCCGGCATCGGGCGCATAGGCGCCGAACAGCACGTTCATCAGCGTCGTCTTGCCGGCGCCGTTTTCGCCGAGCAGCCCGAGGATTTCACCCGGCGCGACGCTGAGATCGACGGCCTCGTTCGCCTTGACGGCGCCAAAGCTCTTGGAGATGCCGCGCATTTCAATAAGAGGGGCAGGCGTTGACAAGGCGGGATCCTGGTGGCGTTGACGCCGATATCCCTCCCCCTTGAGGGGAGGGTGCCGAGCGAAGCGAGGCGGGGGGGGTCCCCTCAGCTGCCTCGACGTTTAGACCGAAAAAGATGGAGCGCGTCGCCGAGGACCCCACCCGGCCCTGCGGGCCACCCTCCCCTCAAGGGGGAGGGATGCGCCGCTCAGTCCGAGACCGGCGTATTCTCATCGACGTCGACGCGGAAATTGCCGTCGAGGATCTCTGCCTTCTTCTTCTCGACCAGTTCCTTGACCTCGGCCGGCAGCGTCTTATCGAACTTGTGGTAGGGCGCGAGGTAGGAGCCGCCCTTGGCCATGCGCGAGAAATCGCCGTAGTCCTGCGCGGTGAAGACGCCGGCCTTGACCAGCTTGATCGCCTGCTCGACCGTCGGATACATGTCCCAGACCGGCCCGGTGATCACCGTGTCGGGGCCGAGGCTCGACTGGTCGGACATGTTGGATATGGCGAGGATCTTTTTCTCCGCCGCCGCTTCGATGACGCCGAAGCGCTCGGCATAGATGACGTCGACGCCGGCATCGATCTGGGCGACCGCCGCTTCCTTTGCCTTCGGCGGATCGAAGAACGAGCCGATGAAGGCGACCTTCTTCTTGATGTTGGGATTGACCTCCCTGGCGCCGGCAAAGAAGGCGTTGACCAGCCGGTTCACTTCCGGAATGCCCATCGCCGCGACGGCGCCGACCGTGCCCGATTTCGACATCTTTCCGGCAATCATGCCGGACAGATAGGCCGGCTCGTGAATCCAGTTGTCGAAGACGCCGAAATTCGGCTCGGCCGGCCCGGCGCCGGAGCCGAACAGGAAGGCGGTCTTCGGGAACTGCTTGGCGGTCCTGCGCGATTCGCGCTCGGCGGCGAAGGCATCACCCAGCACCAGCTCATAGCCGCCTTGCGCATATTCGCGCATGACCCGGCTGAAATCGGCGGTCTGCACCTTCTCCGACCATTTGTATTCGATGCCGAGTTCCTTCTCGGCCTTCTGCAGGGCAACATGGATCTGGTTGTCCCACGGCTCCTCGATCGGCGTGGCGAAGATCGCCGCCACTTTCAGCTTCTTGGTCTTGGCAAAGGCGCTGCCCGGCAGCATCGCTGCCGCAAGGCCGAGCGCGCCCAGCTCCAGCACGTTGCGTCGCGAAAGCCCTTCGCGTTTCGATTGGATTTTGCTCTTTTTGTTGTCCATTGCATGCCCCTCTGTTCGACAGCCATGTCGAGCCGGCTGTTCGGAAAATATAAAGACAGGGAACTATGGAACGACGCCGGACCTTTGTCCACATGGTCAAATTTCGGGTAATGTCTCAGTTTGAAATTTGACGCGATTGAACGTG
The DNA here is from genome assembly GCF_040320865.1 of Mesorhizobium sp. M0598. NCBI lineage: Bacteria > Pseudomonadati > Pseudomonadota > Alphaproteobacteria > Hyphomicrobiales > Phyllobacteriaceae > Mesorhizobium > Mesorhizobium sp. M0598. Next base: position 179,920 of record NZ_JAMYQL010000009.1, read on the forward strand.
CCGCAATAGCCGAAGGACGTAAGGCTCTATTTCAAGCCTTCGCGCGGTTGAAAGAATGCTTCCCCACGTTTTTTGCGGTTCATGGCCATTTGCGATCAAGCTCGGCGCGTTGTGAAAGGCAGTCCGCGAGCATCCGTGCCTTTTCCGGTTTGTCAGTCCCTCGAATTTCGACGAGAACAGAATGCAGAATTATGAGGATTGTATCGTTGGTAATGGGTTGAGGATCGCTCAATTCAAACAGCTTTCTTGCAAGGGCCTCACTTTCCCGGCCTAGGCGCAACGGTGTCCATCATTTCGCAAGGATCGCCCATTGACCAGAGCGTCGTTCGCATATCGGGCAAACGAGATAGGCGGCGCCAGGGCTCTGCCCCAGGGCGGCCAAAAGATCAAACGCGTTCGAGCGCCACGGCGATGCCCTGGCCGACACCGATGCACATGGTGGCGAGCGCGTATCGGCCGCCGCGTTCACGCAGCTCCAGCGCCGCCGTGCCGGTGATGCGCGCGCCGGACATGCCGAGCGGATGACCGAGCGCGATGGCACCGCCATTCGGGTTGACGTGCTCCGCATCCTCGGCAATGCCGAGCTGGCGCAGCACGGCGATACCTTGCGAGGCGAAGGCCTCGTTGAGCTCGACGACATCGAACTGTTGCGGCTTCAGGCCGAGCCGGGCACACAGCTTCTGCGTGGCCGGCACCGGACCGATGCCCATGATGCGCGGAGCGACGCCGGCGGTGGCACCGCCGAGGATGCGGGCGATCGGCGTCAGCCCATATCTTTTCGCGGCTGCTTCCGAGGCGACGATCAGCGCCGCGGCGGCGTCATTGACGCCCGAGGCATTGCCGGCCGTAACCGTGCCGCCTTGCCGGAACGGCGTCGGCAACTTGGCCAACGCTTCGATCGACGTGCCCCCGCGGGGATGCTCATCTCTGTCGACAACGACCGGATCGCCCTTGCGCTGCGCGATCGTCACCGGCGTGATTTCCTTTGCCAGCCGGCCATTGGCTTGTGCGGCTACAGCCTTGTCCTGGCTGCGCACGGCAAATGCGTCCTGGTCGGCGCGGGAGACAGCGAACTCTTCCGCCACGTTCTCGCCGGTCTCCGGCATCGAATCGACGCCGTATTGCTTCTTCATCAGCGGATTGATGAAGCGCCAGCCGATCGTGGTGTCGTAAATCTCGGCATTGCGCGAAAAGGCGGTCTCTGCCTTCGGCAGCACGAACGGAGCGCGGCTCATCGATTCGACGCCGCCTGATATCATCAACTCCGCCTCGCCGGCCTTGATGGCGCGGGCAGCAATCATCACCGCATCCATGCCCGAACCGCAGAGACGGTTGACGGTCGAGCCCGAAACCTCCTTGGGCAGGCCGGCCAGCAGCAGCGCCATGCGCGCCACATTGCGATTGTCCTCGCCGGCCTGGTTGGCGCAGCCATAGACGACGTCGTCGATAGCAGCCCAATCAATGCCTGGATTGCGCTCGATCAGCGCCCTCAGAGGTATCGCGCCGAGATCGTCGGTACGGACCGCCGACAAAGACCCACCAAAGCGTCCGATCGGCGTGCGGATGTAGTCGCAGATATAGGCCTCGGCCATTATGCAGCCTTCTCTTTTCCCGGCCGGTCATGTTGGCCGCATTCTCCTTGAGACGAAAGCACATCTCGCTGCCGGCCGTTAGGCCAAAGAGAATTTCAGCTGCCGCCCGCCGGGAGCGGCGGATCAGCCGATGCTTTCTCCACCGTCGATCACCAGCGCCTGACCGGTCATGAAGGACGAGCGGTCGGAGACGAGGAACAGGATCGCTTCGGCGATTTCCTCCGCGCTGGCCCAGCGCTGCATGGGAATTTTGGTGCGGACATAGTTCTCGATCGCCGCCCGCCCGCCCATCTGCGCGATGAACGGCTCGTTGAAGGGCGTATCGACCCAGCCGGGGCACAGCGCGTTGATGCGGACATTGTGTTTGGCATAGTCGAGCGACATCTGCCGGGTCATCGCCACCACTGCATGTTTTGACGTTGCGTAGGCAATCATTTCGCGGTCGTAGAACACACCCGAATTGGAGGCGGTATTCAGGATCACCCCGCCGCCTTGCGCGATCATCGACGGCATGACCAGCCTGGCCGCGAGGAACTGCGCCCGCACATTGATCCGCCAGGAGGCATCCATGCCGTCGGCGCCGACTTCGGTCAGCGTGCCGCCGACCTGGATCCCGGCATGATTGTGCAGGATGTCGATCCGCCGATGCCGGCCCAGCGTTCTCGCAATGAGCTGCTCGACCGCCGCATCCTCGCCGACGTCGATGGCGACGGCCTCGGCCCGACCGCCGGCCGCACGAATGTCGGAAGCGGTTGCTTCCCCCGCCGCCTGGTCCCTGTCGGCGATCACCACGAGCGCGCCTTCCCTGGCCATCATCATGGCGCCGGCACGCCCGATCCCCGACCCGGCACCCGTCACCACGGCGATGCGATCTCTCAGAATCATGTTTTTTTATCTTTCAGTGTGATGGTTTTCGTTGCCGCAGTTGCCATTGGGCAAGCACCACGAGCAAAACGGAGGCGACGAGCACGATCGTCGCGATGGCATTGATCTCCGGCGTGACCCCGCGCCGGATCGAGGCGAAGACATAGATCGGCAATGTCGTCTGTGCGCCGGCGACGAAGAAGGCGACGATGAAATCGTCGAAGGAGAATGTGAAGGCGAGCAGGAAGCCGGCGATCACCGCCGGCATGATCTGCGGCAACACGATGCTGCGGAACGTCGTCAGCGGGGTGGCGTAAAGATCGCTCGAGGCCTCGACCAGATTGCGGTCGAGGCTGCCGAGGCGCGTGCCGACAATCATCGCCACCAGCGCCATCGAAAACAGCCCGTGCGCGGCGATGATCGAGCCATAGCCGAGCGCCAGGCGCGGTGGCTGGTCGTTCGGCCACAGCGAAGCGACAAACGGGTTGACCACCCCGAATAGCTGGACCAGCGCGACCAGCGTCGAGATGCCGATGACGACACCAGGAACGACGATCGCAGCACCCAAAAGCGCATCGAACACGGCTCGCGTCCGCACGCCGACACGCGCCAGGCCAAGCGCGGCGGCCGTGCCGCACAGCGCCGCCAGCAAGGCGCTGGTCGTGGCGATGAACAGGCTGTTCTTCAGCGCTTCGACCAGGAACGGGTTTGCCAGGGCCTTGCCGTACCATTGCACCGAGAAGCCAGTGAACTCGCTGGCGTGGTGGCCGGCGTTGAACGAAAACAGCACCACCAGCGCGATCGGCAGGTAGAGAAAGGCAAAGACTGCAACGACGAAGGCACGCATCAGATCAGGTCCACCCGGCGGGCACCCGAAAGCCGGGTCGAAATGCGGTTCGCGGCAAGCAGCACGACCACTGAAACCGCCACAAGTGTGATGGCGATTGCCGATCCGAATGGCCAGTTGCGCGATTGCAGGAACAGATCGACCAGCGCGTTGCCGATGAAGAAGACCTTGCCGCCGCCGAGTAGCGTCGGGATCAGATATTCGCCGAGCAGCAGGATCATGACCAGCGAGAAGCCGGTCATCACACCTGGCAGCGACAGCCGCAGCGTCACGCCGAGGAATGTCGAGATCGGCGTCGCGCCGAGATCGGCGGAGGCCTCCAGCAGCCGGCGGTCGAGCCGCTCGAGGCTGACATAGATCGGCAGGATCATCAGCGGCAGATAACCATAGACGATGCCGAGCAGAACCGCTCCCGGCGTGTTGATCAGCCGCACGTCCTCCATCCCGACATAGGCCAGCAGAGCTGGGATGCCGCGCCCGCCAAGCACATACATCCAGGCATAGGTTCGCATCAGCAGGCTGGTCCAGAACGGGATGACGACAAGCGCCAGCAGGATCAGCCGCCACCGTTCGGGTGCGCGCAAAGCGAGGTAATAGGCGACCGGATAGGCAACGAGAAGACAGGCCAGTGCGCCCGCCGGCGCCAGCACCATGGTGTTCCAGAAGGCGGTCGCCCGCGCCGGAAGATTGGCAAACTGCGCCAAGGTGAAAGCGGCCTGATAGCCGCCTTCCGGCGCCCGCTCGCCGACGCTGAAAACGGCGATCGCCACGAACGGCAAAACTAAAAACACCACCAGCCACGCAGTTGCTGGACCGAGCAGCAGGGCGGTCAGGAGATTGTGACGGAGGACGTTGCTGCGCATTGAAAAAACCGCCCCGGTGCCGGCGGACATCTGTCCGCCAGGTAGTTGCCTGCATCGAGCCTGTGGCCTGCCCGGTTCAAGCCGACTTGAAGCGTGCCATCAATTCGGCCCGGCCCGGATCGGTTAGCGTTGCAGCCGCACCGAATTCGAGCGGCTTCAGCAGATCCGCCGCCGGATAGAGGATCGGATTGTCCAGCACCTCCTTGGGCAGCAGCGCATTGACCCGCGCATCGGTGGAAGGCGCACCGTTGGCCAGGTGCTCCTTGACCGCGACTTTCGGATTCATCAAATAGTTGAGCAAGGCATAGCCGGCAGGCTTGTTCGGCGCATCCTTGGGTATTGCGTAGAAGTCGGTCCAGATCTCGCCGCCTTCCTTGGCAAGCACGTAGGCGATTTCGGGGATGTCGCGGTGGAGCTGCGCCCCGTCATTGGTCCAGCACATCGTCATCCAGGCGTCGCCGGCACGCATCGACGGCTGGTAGTCGCTAGAGACCGCGAACAGATGCGGCTTGACCTTCAGCAGCAATTCCTCCGCCTTGGCGAGTTCGTCCGGCTTCAGCGAGTTGAACGAGAAGCCGAAATATTTCAGCGCGTTGCCGATCGTGGTCAGCTGGTAATCATGAACCATGGTCCGGCCGTCGCCCTCCGCCATGGCCGTGTCCCAGAATTCCTTCCAGCTCGTCATCGGCTTGGTCAGTTTCTTGGTGTTGACGGCAAATCCGGTGGTGCCCCAATTCTTCGGCACAGCGTAGGTCACCCCATCAATGGTGCCTTCCCCAGTGAAGCGCGGGTCTTCTTGCGAGCCGTCATAATTGGCAAGCTTGGCCATATCCAGCGCTTCGATGATGCCAAGCTTCTTGTAAGTCGAGATCGTGTAGTTGGTCGGAACGAAAAGGCTCCAGCCCGAGGCGCCGGCCTGCAGCTTGGCCAGCATCTCCTCGTTTGACCCGAACACGTTCACCTCGACGGCAACGCCGGTTTCGGCCTTGAAATTCTCGAACGTCGCCGGGTCGTGATAATTGGGCCAGGTGGCAATCGACATGCGGTCGCCAAGCCCCTCCTGGGCGAAGGCTGGCGACGGCACGATGCCGAGTTCGCGGGCCATTACTGCCGTTGCGATGCCTAGGCCGGTGAGGCCAAGGAACTCGCGGCGGCCGATGGAACCGCGCTTGAGGCGCATCAACTGGTCGACGAATTTTTCAGGGCTTATCGGCAGTCCGTCACGATACGATTTCGACATTTTTGTTTTCCCTCTGGTTGGTCCCGTTATTCTCCGGAAACGCCAGCGGCGTTCCGGCTGTAAAGCCGACGGCGACGGGTTCACCCGGCTTGAAGAGATTTCCACCGCCAACCAGATGATCGGCCTTGGCGAGCAGTGTCCCGATGCCTTGGACCTCGATTGCATATTCCGCGGTGGAACCGAGAAAGATCCGGTTGCGGACAAGCCCGTTCAGCCGGCCGCTTCCGGGCGCGCCGAGACTTAGGGATTCAGGACGCAGGCTGACCGAGACGGCTTCGCCCTGGGCTACCGAAGTGCGCTTGCGCGCGGCGATGACGGTGCCGTCGGCAAGCGCTACCTCGACGAGCTTGCCCGAGAGCCCGACGACCTTGCCGCTCAAGAGATTGGTCTTGCCGACGAAATCGGCGACGAAGAGGTCGGCGGGTTCGTCGTAGATTTCGCTCGGCTGCCCAAGCTGGACGATGCGCCCGCCATTCATGACGCAGACGAAATCGCTCATCGACAGTGCCTCTTCCTGATCGTGGGTGACCAGGACGAAGGTGATGCCGATCTCGCGCTGCAGGTTCTGCAGCTCTATCTGCATGTCGGTGCGCAGCTTCTTGTCGAGCGCCGCCAGGGGCTCGTCGAGCAGCAGCACCGCCGGCTTGTTGACCAGCGCCCGCGCCAGGGCGACACGCTGTTGCTGGCCGCCGGAAAGCTCATGGATCTTGCGGCGTCCATAGCCGGCAAGCCGAACCATGGCGAGCGCCTCGCCTGCCTTCAGGCTGATCTCCCGCGACGACAGGCGCGGCCGCGCCTGGCGTAGGCCATAGGCGACGTTGTCCGCCACATCCAGATGCGGAAACAACGCATATTGCTGGAACACCATGTTGACCGGCCGCCGATAGGGCGGCGTGCCGGCCATGTCGCGGCCACGGATGAATACCACACCTTCGCTTGGCTGTTCGAAACCGCCGATCATGCGCAAACAGGTTGTCTTGCCGCAGCCGGACGGCCCGAGCAACGCGACAAAGGCAGACGGCGGGATGGCAAGATCGATGCCGCTGACCGCGATCACGCTGCCGTAGCGTTTGGTGACCCCGCGAAACTCGATGTCGGGCACTGCGGTCAAAGCTGCGGGCTCCAGCGGCTAGTTGGTCTCGAAACGCTATCAGAGCCAATGGCGGCTAGTATATACCTCCCAGGTGGTATATTTCGTCTATTTTCTCGTCTGGAGGGGTATGAATTGGGCGTTTCACGCAGCGATGAATACAGCCGGCTCGCTGCGCTCATCGCAGCGACGCGGGAGACCAGCGGCGAGCTTTTCGGCAAGGCGATGGTCGCCTGGCTCCGCCAGCATGTCAGCTTCGATCATTGCGTGATCTTCGGCTATCGCGGCGCCTCACGCCCGCCGCTGCTGTTCGAGACATTCTCGCCGGCCGAAAGTCACGTCTTCGTCGCGCTCTATCAGGAAGGGCCTTATCTGCTCGATCCGTTCCACCATGCGGCAGTCGAGCGCAAGGAAGGCTTTTGGCGCATGCGCGAATTGGCGCCGGATCGCTTCTATGCCAGCGAATATTACCGCTCCTATTACAGCCAGACCAGGCTTGCGGAGGAGGTCGGCTTTTTCGTGCCGCTGCCGGGAAAGGACGCGCTGGTGGTCTCGCTGATGCGATTGCGCGCTTCGGGGCCGTTCGGAACCGCCGATGCCAGGTTGCTGCGCGACATGGCGCCTGCGGTGATCAGCCTCGTCAGGCTGCGCTGGCCTACCCTTCCGGCTGACGGACCGGTTGGGACGAAGCAAGACGAGGCGATTGCTCCGGTCAGTGAGTTCGAACGTGCTCACATCTGGAAGAGCCTTTCGCTCACGCCGCGCGAACAGCATGTCGTCGATCTGGTGCTTCAGGGCCATTCCACGGAATCGATTGCCAGGGCGATGCGCATCGTGCCGGGAACCGTAAAAGTTCATCGCCGTAACATTTACCGCAAGCTCAAGATAAAGTCGCAGGCGGGTCTGTTCGCGCGTTTTGTCGAGATCATGGACGCACGGATTCGGTAGTCCCAAGTTCAGCCGGCAGCGCCGTCCCAGGAACCGGTTTCGGCCATCTGCCTGAGCCGGGGTGCCACTCGAAAGACATCCTTGCCGGTCTGCTGGTGCCAGTGGTCCAGCCGCCGGATGATCTTGTCCACGCCTTCGAGGCTCGCCCAGAACATCGGCCCGCCCTTGCCGACCGGGAAGCCGTAGCCGTTGACCCAGACGACGTCGATATCGGAGGCGCGGGCGGCAATCTTTTCCTTGAGGATTTTGGCGCCCTCGTTGATCATCGGATAGAGCGTCCGCTCGATGATCTCCTCGGCGCCGATCGCGCGCGGTGCAATACCGCGCTCGGCAGCCTTGTTGCGGATCAGCGCCTCGACATCGGGATCGGGCAGCGGCGTGCGCGAACCGCCTTCGTAGCGATAGAAGCCGCTGCCGGTCTTCTGGCCGAAATGTCCCTGTTCGCACAACGCATCGGCGATCACGGCCGTCTGGCCACGCGCCTTGCGGTTGCGCCAGCCTATGTCGAGGCCGGCGAGATCGCTCATCTCGAACGGCCCCATCGGCCAGCCGAAATCGGTGAACACCTGGTCGACCTGGCGCGGCATTGCGCCTTCCAGCAGAAGCGTCTCCAGTTCCGCACCGCGCGCCGCCAGCATGCGGTTGCCGACGAAGCCATGGCAGACGCCGACAACGACCGGCACCTTGCCGATCCGCCGTGCCAGATCGACGATAGTCGCCAGCACCTCGGGCGAAGTCTTGTCGGCGCGGACGATTTCCAAAAGCTTCATGACGTTAGCCGGCGAAAAGAAATGCATGCCGAGGAGATCTTGCGGCCGCGACGTCGAAGCGGCGATTTCGTTGACGTCGAGATAGGAGGTGTTGGTGGCGAGGATCGCGCCCGCTTTGGCCACGGCATCGAGCCTGCCGAAGACATCCTTCTTGACCGCCATCTCCTCGAACACGGCCTCGACGATCAGGTCGCAATCGGCAAGATCGGCATAGTCGGTGGAACCCTTGAACAACCCAAGCCGTTGGCGCTTGGCGTCTTCGCTCAGCGAGCCGCGGATGACGGAAACGGCATAATTCTTGTTGATCGTCGCCAGCCCACGCTGCAAGGCCTCGTGTGTCGCTTCCAGCAAGGTCACGGGGACGCCGCCGTTGGCGAACGCCATGGCGATGCCGCCGCCCATCGTGCCGGCGCCGATGACGCCGACCCGGGCGATCTTGCGCCTGACGACGTCCTTGCCGGCAATCTTTGCCGCCTCACGTTCAGCGAAGAACAAATGCCGCTGCGCGCGTGATTGGTCCCCGGCGACAAGTTTGACGAACAGGTCGCGCTCCGCCGCCAGCGCTTCGTCGAAGGGCAGCGTCAGGGCGTTGCGGACCGACTGCGCACAGGCGATCGGCGCCTCGAGGCCGCGTGCTTTGCCGGCAAGCACTGCCGCTTCCTTGTCGAACGCCGGCAAGTCGGCCTGGTCGAGGCGATCATTGCGGTCGCGCACCGGCGTGAACGGACCGCCTTTCGCGGCCGTTTCGTTGGCGAAACTCACCGCTTGCGCGGTCAGGTCGCCATCGAAGACGGCATCCACCAGGCCGGCGGCGAGCGCCTCGGCCGCACCGATCGGCGTTCCCGAAACGATCATGCTGAGTGCCTTCAGCGGACCAACCAAGCGCGGCAGGCGAACCGTGCCGCCGCCGCCCGGCAGCAGGCCGAGCTTGACTTCCGGCAGGCCGAGCCTTGCCGTTCGGTCGGCAACACGGAAATGGCAGCCGAGCGCCAGTTCCAGGCCGCCGCCGAGCGCAGTGCCGTGAATGGCCGCGACCGTCGGCTTGGCGATGGTTTCCAGCATGGCGACTAGGGCGCCCAGGTCCGGTTGCCGCGCCGGCTTGCCGAATTCGGTGATGTCGGCGCCGGCGACGAAGGTCCGCCCGGCGCATGCTATCACGATTGCTCCGACCGACGGCTCGTCGCGCAGGGAAACGAGCGCCTGCATCAGCGGATCGCGCACATGGAAGCTCAGCGCGTTGACCGGCGGATTGTCGATGCTCACCACCGCGACGTTGCCGTGCCTTGTAGTGCTGACGAAATCGGACACGAAAACCTCACGCAATGATGTTGGCCAATAGCGCGACGGGATTTACAGCGCTGGCATGCGGATGGGAACCACGTGTTTTGCGGGCCGGATCGATATCCCCTCGCCGCCGGGTGGCCTTGCCTTAGCGCAGCGCCTTCTGCCCACCGGCGGCGGTGATGACGCCGACGATGATCAGCCCGGTCAGCACCAGGCGGACGCCGACGCTCACGCCGAACGTGTTGAGCATGGTCAACAGCAGCACCAGGAACAGTGCCGCGCCCCAGACCCCCGGCACATTGGCCTTGCCGCCCGCCACCGACGTGCCGCCGATGACGACGACGGCGATCGAGGCCAGCAGATACTCATTGCCGATATCGACATTGGCGCCGCGGAAATAGCCGGCGAGCAGTGCGCCGTCGAGGCCGCCGAGCGCGCCCGACAGCGTGTAGGTGAGGAAGCGGGTGCGGCCGACATTGACGCCGGCCAGCCAGGCAGCGCGGATGTTCTGGCCGATCGCCAGCACCGAGCGTCCGTAGATCATGCGCTGCAAAACGATGCCGGCGCCGATGGTGAACAGCACGGTGAGGATCGCCAGCACCGGAATGCCGAAGATCTGCCAGTTGGTGAAATCGGCAAAGCCCGGCGGCGGCTTGATCTGCAGGCCCCGCCCGTAGCTGATATCGACCGACTGGATGACGAAGCTGGCCGACAGCGTCGCGATGATCGGCGGAATGCGCAGCGCCCAGATCAGCAGATAGTTGACGGCGCCGATCGCCATGCCGCAGGCAAGCGCTGCCAGCAGGCCGACCGCGATCATCGCATCATTGCCGTCCATGACCTTCATGGCGACGGCGCTGGCAAGGCCGATATTGGCCGGCAGCGACAGGTCGACATTGCCCGGCCCGAGCGTGATGACGAACATCTGCCCGACGCCGACGATGACCGTGAAGACGGCGAGCGACAGTGCCGCCGTGATCATGCCGCCGCCGCCGTAGCCGCCGGTGAAGGCGATGGTCGCCAGCCACACTAGTAGCGCCCCGAAGAACGACCAGATCCAGGGCCTGGCGAGCAGCGTCCGCAGCGAGGCCATGCTCACCTCTCCCTGCGGCTGATCAGCACCCGCGCCGCCAGCACGATGATCAGGATGGCGCCATTGGCGGCGACCTGCCAGTCGGGCGGAATGTGCATGAACGTCAAGAGGGGCGATGCCGCCAGCGCCAGCGTCAACGCGCCGATGACGGCGCCGATCGGCGACACCCGGCCGCCGACGAACTCGCCGCCGCCGAGGATGACGCCGGCGATCGAAAGCAGCGTGTAGCCATTGCCGATATTGGCATCGGCCGAGGTGGTGATGCCGATCAGCGCCATGCCGGACAAAACGCCGAACAGGCCGGTCAGCGCAAACAGCGCGATTTTGGTGCGGAGCAGCGACCAGCCGGCGCGTTTGAGTGCGGCTGAATTGCCGCCCGATCCACGCAGGATGACGCCGTAGGAGGTGCGCATCAGGCAAAAGTGGACGACGGCCGCGATCAGCAATGCCGCGATGATCGGGAACGGAATGAAGGGCGGCTTGAAGGCCATCAGCGCCAGCAGCCAGTCCGGCGCCTTGCCGCCGGGCTTGGGCAGGATGAGGATGGCCATGCCCTGCCAGACAAAACTCATGCCGAGCGTCACCACGATAGAGGGCAGGTTGCGCAGATGGATCAGCGCGCCGAGCAGCGCGTAGACGCCGATCGACCCGAGCAGGATCACGACGCCGAGCAGCGGCGCGTCCTTCAGCCATGTCGCCGTCACGCAGCCGACGAAGCCGACAAAGGTGCCAATCGACAGATCGAGCTCGTTGCCGGCGATGACGAACATCTGCGCGATCGTCGCCAGAGCGATCGGGATCGCCAGATTGAGCATCAGGCTGAAACCGAAATAGCTGATGGCGCGCGGGTTGAGCCAGGCGATGGCGATGAGCACCAGCGCCAGCGACAGTGCCGGCAGCAGGCTGCGCAGCATGCGCGCCCGCCTCGTGGCGCGAGCCGAAGATTTTAGCCCATTCTCGACGGATACCGCTGTCATCTCAGGCCGCATCGCCGAACGACGACTGGATGATCTTTTCCTCCGTCAGTTCGTCGCGACGAAGGTTGGCGACGATCCGGCCGTTCTTGAACACATAGATGTGGTCGCAATTGTCGAGCTCTTCGGTTTCGGTGGTGTACCAGAGGAAAGTGCGGCCATGGCGAGCCTCCTCGCGCACCAGGTCGTAGACTTCGAGCTTGGTGCCGATGTCGACGCCGCGCATCGGATCGTCCATCAGCACGATCTTGGCGTCGGAGCCGAGCGCCCGCGCGAACAGCGCCTTCTGCTGGTTGCCGCCGGACAGCGAGAAGATGTTGTTGTTCATGTCGGGCGTACGGATGCCGATTTTCCGCTGCCACAACTCGGCGAGCTCGGCTTCACGCTGCGGCGAGATCAAAAGGCCGTTGCGCAATCGCGCCAGCGAACGGATGCCGATGTTCTCGGCGATCGACCATTGCGGAAAAATCCCGTCCGACTGGCGGTCGCCGGCAACCAGCGCCACCGGCGCGGTAACCTCGATGCCGGTCTTGGCGCGGGAAGCCGCGGCAAAGATCGCCAGCAAAAGATCGGTCTGCCCATGCCCGGCAAGCCCGGCAAGCCCGATGATCTCACCGGCACGGGCGACGAGCTCGTTGCCGTCCTGCTGTCGCGCCGGGCGCGCCCGGACCCGCAGCGGGCCGGGCTCCGGCTTGCCGCTCGCAATCTCTGCGGCGGTCTTCTCGCGCGCCTCCGCTCCGCCCATCGCCGTCACCAGCCTGTCGCGGTCGAAGGCGTCGGCCTGCCCGGCGGTGACCACCTTGCCGTCGCGCATCACCACGATGCGGTCGGCATTTCCGAGCACTTCGCCCAACACATGCGAGATCAGGATGCAGCTCTTGCCGGCGGCGATGAAGCGGCGCACGAACGCCAGCAGCTGGCCGGCGGTATGCGCGTCGAGCGAGGATGTCGGCTCGTCGAGGATAACCAGCTCGAGCGGCTCCTGCGTGACCGTGAAGGCGCGCGCCACCTCCACCATCTGCCGGCTGGTGATGGAAAGATCACCGACGATATCGGATGCCGAGATGCTGTGGCCGGGGAAGATCTCGTCGAGCTTGGCGGCGATCAGATCGGCCGCCTTGCGCCGCCAGCCGAAGCCATGCAGCGACGCGTGGTTGATCCGCGTGTTCTCGGCGACGCTGAGGTTCGGGCAGAGCGACAGTTCCTGGAAAACACAGCGTATGCCGAGCTGCTGCGCGCGCGGCACCGAATAACTTGCCTCGACACCGCCGCGGACCGCGATCTGCCCGCTGTCGGGGGCAAGCGTGCCCGCTACCATATGCATGAGCGTCGATTTTCCCGCACCGTTATGGCCGACGAGACCGACGCATTCTCCGGCACGAACGCTGAAATCGACACCGGCGAGCGCCCTGACGGCGCCGAAATGTTTTTCGGCTCCGTCCAGTCTTATGATGTCCAAACTGACGGCGCCGAAAAGCTTTTCGGCGCCGTCCGGCATGATGATGTCTGCATTGGCCTCGGGCATCCCTCAACGATACCCGGTTATCCGTGGCGGCAACAATAGTGCCATGCTCACTTGATGTTGGCCTTGATCGCGGCGATGGCGTCTTCCTGCGTGTATTCGTGGCTGGCGACGCCGCCCTTCGGAATCTTCGGCAGCGCGGCCTCGAAATCGTCCTGGGTGAAGGCAAGATAGGGCACCAGCAGGTCGTGCGGCACGTCGGTGCGGCCGTCGAGCACCTGCTGCGCCACCCAGAAGGCAAGCGTCGATACGCCCGGTGCGATCGATGCCGACCAGGTCTTGTAACCGTCCTTTTCCTTCTGCTCCTTCCACCACTGCAATTCGTCCTGGCGATTGCCCATGATGATGGTCGGGCGTGGCTTGCCGGCGGCGGCGAAAGCCTGCGCCGCGCCGTAGCCGTCACCGCCCTGGTCGACGACCCCGACAACATCCGGCAGCGAAGGCAGGATCGTCGCTACGGCTTTCTGTGCCGTGGTCTGGTCCCAGTCGCCGGTCACCGAGCCGACGATCTTGAACTCGGGATGGGCAGCGACGCCTTCGAGGATGCCGGCATGGATGGCATCGTCGATCGAGGTGCCGGCGAGCCCGCGGATTTCCAGCAGGTTGCCGCCCTTGGGCTGGAACTTGGCCATCTGCTCGACTTCCTGCTTGCCCATGTCCTTGAAGTCGACGACGACGCGGTAGGCGCAGGGTTCGGTGACGATGCCGTCGAAGGAGACGACGACGATGCCGGCGTCGCAGGCCTGCTTGATGGCGCCGTTGAGCGCATCCGGAGACGCCGCGTTGATAACGATCGCGTCATAACCCTGCAGGATCAGGTTCTGCACTTGGGCTGCTTGCGTCGGCACTTCCTTGTCGGCCGTCGTGAAGACGTCCGCGGCGCCGACCACCTTGTCGGCAACCGCCTTCTTGGTAACGATGGCGTAGCTGTCCAGCATCGCCTGCCGCCAGGAATTGCCGGCGTAATTGTTGGAGAAGGCGATTTTCTTGCCGCTGGTGTCGGCAAGCGCGGTACCTGCGGCGAGCATCGCCGCAAAAGCCCCCAAAACGAATATTTTCCTCATGTCATACTCCTCCCGTGAGTTGCTGTCTTACTGGTGGTTAATGGCTGGCTGGTGGGTATTGGCTGATACGCTCACAATCTTGTTTTTTATCTATTATCAGACAAATGCAGATAGGCGGCAAGCTGTCAACAGCAATCCATGGCCGGCGATCAACTTGCGGTCAATCATTGAAACCGGTTCGACTCCTGGTCTAGGGATGGCACTGGAGACCGATTGAATGGCGACGAACCTTGCCCCGGGTGCACCCGGCATTCCGGCGCGCTGGACCTCGAGCGCCAAGAGCGGCGTCGGCACCGCGCTTTCACCGGCCTGCCCGATCTGGTTCACCATCAGCCACGGTATCCTCAACGAGATCTACTACCCGCGCCTCGATAGCGCATGCACCCGCGATCTGGGGCTGATCGTCACCGGACCCGACGGCTATTTCTCGGAAGAAAAACGTGACGCCGAACACAGTATCGAACCCCTGGCGGACGGGGTGCCTGCCTACCGGCTGGTCAACACCGCAAGCGATGGAACCTACAGGATCGAAAAGCGCATCCTGACGGATCCGGAACGTCCCGTCTTGCTGCAGGAGATTATGTTCACGCCGCTCAAAGGCGCGGCCGCCGACTACCGCGTCTACGCGCTACTGGCACCGCACCTCGTCAACGCCGGCATGGGCAACACCGCCTGGATCGACGACCATGAAGGACAGCCTGTCCTGTTTGCATCGGGACGCGGCACCTGCCTGGCGCTCGCCTCGTCGCTGCCGTGGAAGGTGTGCTCGGCCGGCTATGTCGGCGTCTCCGACGGCTGGCAGCAGCTGCGTCAAGGCGGCCGGCTCGATGCGGCCTACCGCAGGGCCGAGGACGGCAATGTCGCGCTGACCGGCGAGATCGCCTTTTCGGCCGCGAACCCAAAAATATTGCTGGCACTGGGCTTCGGCACGACGCCGCAACAGGCGGCGGAAACTGCTTTCGCCAGCCTGAAGCAAGGTTTTGGGCCCGCAGCCAGATCCTACGTCGACAAATGGCACCAATGGCAGGCCGGATTGCTGCCGCTGGACCGGCATGCGGCGTCCGGCCTTAACAGCTACCGCCTCAGCACGGCGGTGCTGGCGGCACACCGCTCGTCTGCCGGAGCAGCCGTTGCCAGCCTGTCGATCCCGTGGGGCTTCAACAAGGGCGACGACGACCTCGGCGGCTATCACCTGGTCTGGCCGCGCGATCTGGTCGAAACCGCCGGCGGCTTCCTCGCCGCCGGCGACCCGGCGGAAGCCTTGCGCATCCTTGGCTATCTGCGCGCGATCCAGGAGCCGGACGGCCGTTGGCCGCAGAACGCCTGGCTCGACGGATCGGCCTATTGGCCGGGCATCCAGATGGACGAATGCGCCTTCCCGCTGCTGCTTGCCGACGCACTGCGCCGCGCCGGCCATTTGCCGCCTGCCGCACTCTCCTCCTTCATGCCGATGATCGAGCGCGCTGCCGCCTATGTCGTGCGCAACGGCCCGGTCACCGGCGAGGACCGCTGGGAAGAAGACGCCGGCTACAGCCCGTTCACACTTGCCGTCGAGATCGCCGCATTGCTAGCGGCTGCGGACATCTTCGATGCCGCCGGCAAAGCCGAGCCGGCAAGCTATCTGCGCGAAACCGCCGACGTCTGGAACGATCAGATCGAGCGCTGGACCTACGTCGCCGGCACCGCCGCATGCGAGCAAGCCAGCGTCGAGGGCCACTATGTCCGCATTGCGCCGCCCGACAAAGCCGGCGCGGCATCGCCGAAAGACGGCTACGTCCCGATCAAGAACCGCCCGCCGGCCGATACGGACCGCCCGGCCAAGGCGATCGTCAGCCCCGATGCACTAGCGCTGGTCCGCTTCGGCCTCAGGGCGGCCGACGATCCGCGCATCCTCGACACCGTCAAGGTCATCGACGCGCAATTGCGCTGCGAACTGCCGCAGGGCTCGCTCTGGTACCGCTACAATGGCGATGGCTATGGCGAGCATGCCGACGGCGCGCCCTTCGATGGAACCGGCCGGGGCCGGCCCTGGCCGCTGCTGGTCGGCGAGCGCGCTCATTACGAGCTGGCGGCAGGCCGCAGGGATAGTGCGGCAAGCCTGCTCAGGACGTTCGAGAACTCTGCCGGACCGGGCGGCCTGCTACCGGAGCAGGTCTGGGACGGTCCCGACATGCCGGAGCGCGAATTGCGGCATGGCGGGCCCTCCGGCAGCGCCAAGCCGCTGGCCTGGGCGCATTCCGAGCACATCAAGCTGCTGCGGTCGCTGCGCGACGGCACGGTGTTCGACATGCCGCCGCAAGGCGTCAAGCGCTATATCGAGGGCAGGACGGTGTCGCGCTTCAGGGCATGGCGCTTCAACCACAAGATCCGTACCATCCCGGCAGGCAAGGCGCTGCGCATCGAACTTCTGGCCCGGGCGGTGGTTCATTGGAGCAGCGACAATTGGGCAACCGTCCATGACACCGAGACCACCGCGAATGCTTTCGGCATCCATCTTGCGGAATTGCAGGTTGCCGAGATTGCTCCGGGCAATAGCCCGGGCAATAGCATTGTCTTCACTTTCTTCTGGCCCGATAGCGGCCATTGGGAGAATGCTGACTTTTCTGTCGGCATCGGCGATACCGGATAGAGCATGATCCCGCAAAGTGGAGACCGGTTTTCGGAAAAGATCATGCTTCAATCACAGCGCCACTAGATCATCGATCCCTCAAGTAAGGCAGGACGAGACCATGCAGATAGGAATGATGGGACTGGGCCGGATGGGCGCCAACATGGTTCGGCGCCTGCTGCGTGATGGCCACGAATGCGTCGTCTACGATATCAACCCGGCGAGCGTCGCCGCGCTTGTGAGCGCCGGCGCGGTCGGAGCCGCCTCGATGGAGGAGTTCGTCGGCAAGCTGGCGAAGCCGCGCAGCGCCTGGCTGATGCTGCCTGCGGCGATCACCGGCAGGATCGTCGACCAGGTGGCTGCCCTGATGGAGCCGGGCGACATCATCATAGACGGCGGCAATTCCTATTATCACGAGGCCGTCGACCACGCCGCGCGCCTCGCCTTGAAAGGCTTGAGCTATGTCGATGTCGGCACCAGCGGCGGCGTCTGGGGCCTCGAGCGCGGCTACTGCCTGATGATCGGCGGCCCCGACAGCGCGGTCCAGCATCTCGATCCGGTCTTCGCAACGCTGGCGCCGGGCGCCGACGCCGCTTCGCCCGCCCCTGCCAGGGATGCCGGAACCTCGCCCTTCGGCTATCTCCACTGCGGACCGAGCGGCGCCGGCCATTTCGTCAAGATGGTCCACAACGGCATCGAATATGGCGTCATGGCCGCCTATGCCGAGGGCATGAACATCCTTAAGTCTGCGAATGCCGGCAAACGGCAGCGCACCGCCGACGCCGAAACCAGCCCGCTGGAAAACCCGCAATATTACCAGTTCGACATCGACATCGCTGAGGTGGCCGAGGTCTGGCGGCACGGCAGCGTCATCGGCTCGTGGCTGCTCGACCTGACGGCCGGCGTACTGAAGGCCGATTCGTCGCTGACGCAGTTCGGCGGGCGGGTCTCGGATTCCGGCGAAGGCCGCTGGACGCTGAAGGCGGCGATCGACACCGGCGTGCCGGCGCCGGTGCTGTCCTCGGCGCTGTTCGACAGGTTCTCCTCGCAAGGCGAATCCGAATTCGCCGACAAGCTTCTGTCCGCCATGCGCTATGCCTTTGGCGGCCATGTCGAAAAACCCAAGGCCGGCTCGTGACGGGCGACAGGGAGGCACGCCCATGAGCCAGGAACGATCGGACACGCTGGTGCTTTTCGGCGCCACCGGCGATCTCGCCCACAAGAAGATCTTCCCCGCCCTTTACGCCATGGTGGCCAAAGGGACGCTGAACGAGCCGGTGATCGGCGTCGCCTTCGATCCCTGGGACCTCGCCAAGCTGCAGGCGCGCGCCCGCGACGGCATCGTCAACGCCTTGGGCAGCATCGACGACAAGATCTTTGCCAGGCTTGCATCGCTGCTGCGCTATGTCAGCGGCGACTATCGGGCGCCTGCGACCTTCGAGAAGCTGAAGACCGCGCTCGGCAGCGCTGAGCGGCCGCTGCACTATCTGGCGGTGCCGCCGGCGATGTTCGAGGTGGTCGTCCAGGGGCTGGAGCAGTCGGGCGCCGCCCAGGGTGCGCGCCTGATGGTGGAAAAGCCGTTCGGCCACGATCTGCAATCGGCGCGCTGGCTGAACCGGGTGCTGCATCTGGTCTTCGACGAAAAGTCGATCTTCCGCATCGACCATTATCTCGGCAAGGAGGCGATCCAGAACCTGCTCTATTTCCGCTTCGCCAATTCCTTCCTCGAGCCGATCTGGAACCGCAATTACGTCGAGAGCGTGCAGATCACCATGGCCGAGGATTTCGGCGTCGAGGGCCGCGGCCGCTTCTATGACGAGGTCGGCTGCATTCGCGACGTCATTGAAAACCATCTGCTCAACATCCTCTTGCTGCTCGCCATGGAACCGCCGGTCGGCCGCTCGGCCGACGATCTCATCGACGAGAAGGTGCAGGTCCTGCGGGCGATCCGGACACTGACCAGGGACGATGTGGTGCGCGGCCAGTTCGACGGCTATCTCAACGAGCCGGGCGTGGCGCCGAACTCGCCGGTCGAGACCTTCGCGGCGGTGCGCTTTTTCGTCGATACCTGGCGCTGGCAGGATGTGCCGTTCTTCATTCGCGCCGGCAAATCCCTGCCGGTGCACGCCACCGAGGTCATCGTGCGGCTGAAGCGGCCGCCGCTCGACGTCTTCGATCCGATCAAGCCCGGCGACTGCAATCACGTGCGCTTCCGCATCGCTCCTCAGGTGGCGATCTCGATCGGAGCCCGGCGCAAGGCACCCGGCGATGACATGGTCGGTGAGCAGGTCGAGCTCACCGCGCTCGACGATTCGAAGGGCGACATGCCGCCTTACGAGCGGTTGATCGGCGACGCCATGAACGGCAACGGCCAGCTGTTCACCCGTCAGGACGCCAGCGAGCTCGCCTGGCGCATCGTCGGCCCGGTGCTCGGCGACACCACGCCGCCCCCTGTCTACGCGCCAAAGACGTGGGGGCCGGCCGAAGCCATGGCTGGATTCGGGCCGCCGAGCGGCTGGATCAATCCAGCGAAATGATTTCTGGGAGGCGAAAGCGATGACCAAGGCGGTGAAGCAACCGGCATCGGAGGAAGAAAAGATCGTGCTTGCGATCGATATCGGCGGCTCGCACGTCAAGATCCGCACCAGCGCCGGCGGCGACGAGCGCAAGACCGCTTCCGGACCGGAGCTTACGCCGCAGCAGATGGTCGCGGCGGTGAAGGCGCTCGCCGAAGGGCTGCACTACGATGTCGTCTCGATGGGCTATCCGGGCCCGGTGCACCACAACCGGCCGCTGACCGAACCCGCCAATCTCGGCAAGGGCTGGGTCGGCTGCGATTTCGCCGCCGAGTTCGGCAAACCGGTCAAGGTCGTTAACGATGCGCTCATGCAGGCCATCGGCAGTTATGAGGGCGGCCGCATGCTGTTCCTTGGCCTCGGCACCGGCCTGGGGGCCGCGATGATCGTTGATAACGTTGCCCAGCCGATGGAGCTTGCCCATCTTCCCTACAAGAAGCGCGGCAGTTTCGAAGACTATGTCGGCGAACGCGGCCTGCAAAAGCGCGGCAAGAAGAAATGGCGCAAACACGTCTTCGACGTGGTCGACCGGCTTCGCGCCGCCATGCAGCCGGATTACGTGGTCATCGGCGGCGGCAATGTCGACGAACTCACCGACTTGCCCGCCGATTGCAGACGCGGCGACAACACACGCGCCTTCGAGGGCGGATTTCGACTATGGCGCGACAAATCCCTGATTATTTGATATTGCTGATTGTCTGATATTATCGAGCACCGGCTCAGGGTTGTTAATCCCGCGCTGCCGTTAGTATTATTATTCAAAATAATGTGTGACGTGGTGCGGCGTCATTGCATTGCGCAGATTTGCCGACTAGGAATTTCTGCGACCCCCACGGACGGAGAAATAGATTGACCGACGACAGCAACAACGCTCGCAAAAATATCGACCTGCTCGAGCTGACCGCCCATATCGTGTCCGCCTATGTCGAGAAGAACCGCTTGCCGTCTTCCGGCCTCGGCGACCTCATCGCCAGCGTCAGCGCTGCCATAGGCGGGCTCGGGCAACCGGCAGTGCCGGTCGCCGCACCGCTGACGCCTGCCGTCAATCCCAAGAAATCGGTGACGCCGGACTACATCATCTGTCTCGAGGACGGCAAGAAGTTCAAATCCTTGAAGCGCCATATCGGCGTTCATTTCGGGCTGACGCCCGACGCCTATCGCGCCAAATGGGGCCTGCCGTCGGACTACCCGATGGTCGCCCCCAACTACGCGGCCTCGCGTTCGCAACTGGCCAAGGCGATCGGCCTCGGCCGCAAAGCCCCCCCGCCCACGCCCGTCAAGGGCCGGGGCAGGAAGGCCAAGGCGACGGCCTAAAGCATCGTTCGAAGCCCTGCAAACGCAAGCCTCGAAGATTGGCGGGACAGCGCCCCCCTCTGTCCTGCCGGACATCTCCCCCTCAAGGGGGGAGATCAGCTGCCTCGCCGATGGCGCTACTCTTTAAACGTACAAATCTTTGAACGTACAAATTGCCTTCGAAGCCGGAGACTGGCGAAGGACGTCGCGACGTCCAATCTCCCCCCTTGAGGGGGAGATGTCCGGCAGGACAGAGGGGGGCGCGAAGGAACTCGACCTGCGCGCCAAATAACCCTCTCCATCTCCGCCGAGCGTGGTTGCCGCCTGCAATTGGTATGGCAGCCTGAAAAAAGCTGGAGCCAGGCCGGATTTTTGCGCGCGCCCCGTGCCGAACTGCGCTAAAGGCTCTCTTGGCCGGACCAGCGCCCATCGTGGAAGTGCCCCGTCGGCCGACATCGCCGCCACGGGGCCTTATTCCATGACCACAGAATCCCAAGTACCATCCTACCAGCGCTATGCCGCCTTTCGCCACCGGCCGTTCCTGAGCTACTGGGCGGCGCGCTTCCTCTCGACATTCTCCACCCAGATCGTGTCGGTCGCCGTCGGCTGGCAGATCTACGATCTCACCCGCGACCCGTTCGACCTCGGCCTTGTCGGCATCGTCCAGTTCCTGCCTTCGCTGCTGCTGGTGCTGGTCACCGGCGACGTTGCCGACCGTTTCGGGCGCCGGTTGATCATGGCGCTGGCGGTGCTGGTCGAGGCGGGCTGCGCTTTGGCCCTTCTGCTGCTGACGCTGCGCGGCCTTTCCGGGCCAATGCCGGTCTTCATCGTGCTCGCCATGTTCGGCATGGCGCGCGCCTTCTTCGGGCCGGCCTCCTCATCGCTGTTCGCCAATCTGGTGCCGCCCGAGGATTTCGCCAACGCCATCGCCTGGAACTCGTCCGCCTGGCAGACGGCAACCATCGTCGGGCCGGTCGCCGGCGGCCTGCTCTACGGGCTTTCAGCCGAAGCCGCCTACACCACCGCCGCCGTGCTGATGCTGGTTGCCGCCGTGCTGATCTTCACCATCCCGAAGCCTGCCCAGCGCAGCCGGACCGACAGGCCGACGGTACAGACCCTGTTCGCCGGCTTCGGCTATATCTGGAGCGAAAAGATCGTGCTCGGCGCGATTTCGCTCGATCTGTTTGCGGTGCTCCTGTCCGGCGCCTCGGCGCTGCTGCCGGTCTACGCGCGCGATATCCTCGAACTCGGCCCATGGGGGCTCGGCCTGTTGCGCTCGGCGCCCGGCGTCGGCGCCATCTGCGTCGCCATCTGGCTGGCCGGACACCCGATCCGCAACCATGCCGGCCTTGTCATGCTCGGCTTCGTCGCGCTGTTCGGCGCGTTCACGGTTCTGTTCGGCCTCTCGACCATCACCTGGCTGTCAATTGCGGCCCTTGCGCTGCTCGGCGCCACCGACATGTTCAGCGTATATATCCGCGAGACGCTGATCCAGCTGTGGACCCCGGACGACGTTCGCGGCCGCGTCAACGCTGTCAACCAGGTGTTTGTCGGCGCTTCCAATGAGCTCGGCGAATTCCGCGCCGGTACCATGGCGGCGTTGATCGGCACGGTTCCGGCCGTGGTGGTCGGAGGTGTCGGGGCGATCGCTGTTGCCGGCCTATGGGCGGTGCTGTTCCCGTAGCTGCGCAAGGTGCGTCATCTCAGGGGGCGAAACTGATTACCGCAGCGCCGGCTTGCCGAAAATCATCGGCAGGAACTCGCCGAGCCAGCGCTTGAGGTGCATGTCCCAGATCAGCCGGCCGCCGAGATGGTCGCGGCCGGGCTGCGCGCCGGGCAGTTCGAAGCGGTGCGCGCCGCGCACCACCCAGCGCTGCATCATCGCCCGGGTCAATTCGCCATGGAACTGAATGCCCCAGGCATTGTCGCCATAGCGGAAGGCCTGGTTGGGATAGGTTTCGGCCGTCGCCAAAAGCGTCGCGTCCTTCGGCAGCGAAAACCCTTCGCGATGGAACTGATAGACCATCTCCGGCCAATGCATCAGCCTGCTGCCCGCTTCGGTTGCCTTCAGCGGATACCAGCCGATTTCGACGAGGCCCTCGCCATGGCCCTCGACCCTGCCGCCAAGATGCTTGACCAGCATTTGCGCGCCGAGGCAGATGCCAAGCAGCGGCCGGTTCTCGTTGAGCGGAATTTTGAGCCAGTCGGTCTCGCGGCGGACGAACTCGTCGCCGTCATTGGCGCTCATCGGCCCGCCGAACACCACGGCGCCGGCATGGCCATCCAGCGTCTGCGGCAAGGCCTCGCCGAGCGGCGGTCGGCGGATGTCGAGGTCGAAGCCTTCCTCGATAAGCATATGGCCGACCCGTCCGGGGCTCGAATGCTCCTGATGCAGCACGATCAGGATCTTTGGTCTCGGACTTGGCTTGGGCGGCATTGGAAGGCGGGATCCTGTCTATTCGTCGCTTGAGGTTCCGGCAGCACCAGGAGCCGCGGCGGCCGCCTTGAGGCGCGCCTCGACACGGTCGCGACGTTCGACGCCGATCAGCTCGGCGACCCGCCACACGGTATTGTCCTCGAGCTCGTGCAGCTCGCCATCGGCATAGACGATCTCCCACATCAGGCCGATGAAGGCCTTTCGCGCCTCGGCGTCGAGATGGCGCTTGAGCACGCTGGTGAAAGCGTAGAGGTCGATCGCCTCATTGTCGGCCCGCTCGCCGGCAGCCGCCAACGCGTCGAGTTCGTCGCCGCTGATCGAGTAGCTTTCCGCCAGCACCTTCTTGAACCGTTCCCATTCGGTATCCTGGCGCACCCCGTCGGCGTTCATCACGTGAAAAAGCAGGGCGGACGCGGCAATGCGGGGATCGTCGGCGCTGGGGCTGGCGCCACCACCGGACGGCAGATCCCTTAGAAACGACAAAACGCGTTCGAACATCAAATCATTCCCAATAAGCCCGGGTCCACTCGACCCTGATCAGAACAAACGAAACCGGCGCGTCGATTTATCCGCCGCGTCGTCTGGATCGACGCCGGGGTCGTCGGGCAGCCGCGTCAGCTCCTGCGCCGGCTCGACGGCCTCGGCATCTTCCGGCACTTGGGCAAACGCCGCCGCGGTGATTGGTGTCACATGATCCTCGCCGGCACGGTCGTCCGTCTTCTCCTCGGTCGCTGTGCCCGGTGTCTCCGCCGTGTGCTCGATCGTCCCGGCTCTTTCCTGTACCGGCCTGGCTGGAGCCGCGATGGCCGGCACCGGCGCCTCCGGCGTATCCTCATGACCGTCGATCAACTGCCCGAGCCGCTCCATCGGCGCCCGCCATTCGAATGCATCGAGCCTGCCGGTGATCGGCGATACCGGAGCCCAGCGTTCGGAGACGACGCCGTCGGCGACCCAGGCCGGGTCGCGCGGCGCTCTCACCGCTTTCGACAGCAACTGCCGCACCTTGCCCTGGTCGGCGGTTTCGGCCTCCTCGATATCGGCCAGCAGCAGATAGGCGCCTTCGCGGCGATCCATGCGGATGGCGGCTTCCGACTCCCGGCGGGCGGTTGAAAAATCCTGCGCATCTAGCGCGGCGCGCGCCACGGCAAGCGAGGACTCGGCATGGTTCTTCTTCAGCTCCTGCAGCTTCTTTGCCCGGTTCAGCCGGTCGAGCACGGCATCGCCCGGCCTGGCATGGGTGTAGAGCTCGGCGATCTCCGGATGCGGCTCGGCCTTCCACGCCGCCTCGAGGATTTTCGAGCCTTTGCGCACGTCGTTCTGCCTAAACAGCAATTTCGCCGCGACGACCGCCGCCGGCGCGAAATCCGGCCGCAGCCGGTTGGCTTCCAGAGCCGCCGTCCGGGCGGCATTGGCATCGCTGTCGATCAGCGCCTGCGCCTTGGCGGTCAGCAGCACGACGCGGCGCCGGTTGGCGGCGTCACGCTCGATCTGCCGGGTCGACTTCTGGGCGTCGACCAGTTTCAGCGCGCCATCCCAGTCGCCGCGTCCGGTCAGGTCTTCCAGCGTCGATTCGGCCGCCCAGGCCAGTTGCGGCGCCACCGCCGCGGCACGGCCGGCATAGTGGCGGGCTGCGTTGCGGTCGCCGAGCCGCTCGGCCTCGAGATAAAGCCCGCGCAGGCCGAGCAGCCGCATTTCGGGATCATCGAGCATGGTCTCGAACTTTTCGCGGGCGCCTTCATGGTCGCCTTCGAGCAGCGAGGCCTGCGCGTCGAGCAGCTGGATCAGTGGCTCCTGATCGGAGCGGATCAGCTTTGCCGCTTCCTTGGTCTTCTTGCGGGCGAGCGCGCCGTCACCGGCGCCGGCGGCGATCATCCCGGTCGACAGCGCCTGGTAGCCGCGGTCGCGGCGACGCACGCGGAAATAGCGCGAGATCGTATAGGGGCTGTTCCACAGCGCCTTGACCAGCCACCAGACGATCATCACCGCGGCAACCACGGCAACGACCGCCACCGCCGCGACCATCAGGCTGACCTGGTATTGATAGCCGTTGAAGGTGACGAGCATTTCGCCCGGCCGGTCGGCCAGCCAGGCGAAGCCGAGCCCGAGCGCAAAGACGACGGCAAGGAAGGCGAGGATGCGGATCATTGGGTTCCTCACGCCTTCATTGCGCCGGCGATGAGCGAATCGATCTGCGTCTCGACCTCCATCCGCATTTTCAGCTTGCCGGCAAAGTCGGCGCCGGCGGCCTTGGCCGCCTCAGGCAGGGTTTCGTATTCGCTGAGCGCCTTGGCGTAGTCGCCCTGGTTGACCGCGACCTCCATGCGCGCGACGGTTTCCGGAACGCCGGTGCCTTCGACGGCGCCGATCGGCCTGACCTTGACCAGCGATTCGGCGCTGGACAGCAGCTTCTGCAGGATGCCGGCATTCTGGTCGATGGGCGTCGCGGCAGCGACCATCGCGTTGGCGGCGCCGTCCGCTTCGGCGGCGATCTCGGAGCGCATCGGGACGCCCTTTTCGGCATAGGTGCGCAACGTCGCGATCTCGGGTGCATCGGGTGAGATCGCGGCAAAGGTTTCGAGCTCGGCGGCGAACGGTGCACCACGGTCGAGCGCTGCCTTGAGCGCCGAAGCGGCAATGGCCAGTGCGATCTTCGGCTGCGAAGCCTGTGCATCGACCTTGCCCGAGATCTGTGAAACCGACTGTTCCAGGGCCGCAAGCCGGCTGTCCTGCGCCTTTGTCGTCTCGCCGGCCGATTTCACCAGCGCATCGAGCGCGGCCAGCCTTTCGTTGAGCGGGCCGAGATCGACCGGCGCCGTACCGCCGGCCTTGCCGAGGGCCGCAACCGCCGTCTCGATCTGCCTTATCTTGTCGCCAAGTGCTGCCAGGCCGGCATTGTCGCCGGCACCGCCTTGCTCGACCGCCGACTTCAACGTCGCAACGTCCGCCCTCACCTGATCCAGCGCCGCCGACAGCCCGTCCACCTTGGCCGATGCGTCATTGTTGGCGCCGGCCTGTCTGAGGTCCGCGACCTCGCGTTTCAGCGAAACGATCTCACCATTGACCGCGTCGAGCGACACGCCGCCCGACCCCGGCGCACCGAGCAGGCCGGCAAATTGCAGCCCGCCGGCCGCGGCGAGGGCGATGACGCCGCCGATAATACCGGCGGCGATGCCGTTGATGCCGCTTCGCTTCGGCTGCGCTGCCATATGGTCGTCCCTCGTCTCAGCTGTCTTCTCGCCGGAACCTGGGATCCCCGGTTCGTTGGCCCCGGTTCCGCTGGATGCATCTTCGAAACTGTAGTCGGAAACCGTGGAGCGCCCGGCCGGCGCATCCGAACCGGCGGGATAAGGGGTTTCCGCTTCCCTGGCAGAATCGACGCCGGCGTCCGCCGGCTCTTGCGTGCCGGCCGGCGCGGCTGCGTCGGCATGTTCCCATGGCTCGAGATCGGTCTGGTCCGCATGCACCGGCTCTTCAGGTGGCTCCGGCTGCGAGGCGTTCGCCGCTTCCTCGGCCCGCGCCTCGTCGGTCTGCGAGGTCACGGCATCCTGTTCGTCGGCGACTCGCGAGACGGCGCCAGGCTCAAGCTCGATGGTCACCGGCTCACGGCGGCTCTTGGAATGCCGCATCTTCGGCGTCTTGACCATGCTCGGGCTCCGCAAAATTCGCTTCGGGATGGTTTGAAGGGTCTAGCACATCACCAAGCGGTGAAAAGGGGCGGCGTGATGACGCCACGGCTTGGAGTTCAGTTTTGGCAAAACGCCGCAGGGCCGAATCCACGTTTCAAGCCAAGGCCCATCTCGGCACACAAAAAACCCGCCTCGGCGGGCGGGTCGTTGGAGCCAATTAGCACCATAACCAAATTACTAGCATAGCTGCCGGCACAAAGCAAGAACAAAATGTGCCCGAGCGCAGTCATCCACGTTGGGACTGCCCCTCATCGCCCTGCCGGGCACTTCTCCCCGTATAGTGACGGGGAGAAGGGCTGTCACGCGTCTCGACGCTTCTTCTGCAACGCCGGAGGTTGGCGAAATCCTCGGCGAAGGCACCCTCTCCCCGTCACTATACGGGAGAGGATGCCGGCAGGCAGGTGAGGGGCGGCGCCAATGTTTGGAACAAGCTGGCACAGAGCAGCGGCGGATGCCGGTCAGCGCGACGCCTGCAAAAGTCCCAGCAGCGCGTCCTCGCTGGGCTCAGGCGCAATCCGGATCTCGGCGACATCGCCCAAGGCCGCGGCGATGCGCCCCGATAATCCGAAAAAGCGCGTCTTTTCAAAAACACCGCGCAGCACCGGCCGGCTAGCCAGGGCCTGCATAGCGGTGGCCGCCTTGGCCGAATAGAGCAGCACCGCCTCGACCGGCCGGGCGGACAGGCGCGCAAGAACGGCCTCGTCGGAGTAATCCAACACAACGGTGTCGTAGGTCTCGACGGCGCGGACCTGAACGCCCGACGCCAACAGCCCTTCCTCGAAGCCGGGAAATCGCACCCGCCCGCAGAGATAGCAGATCGTCTGCCCCGCGTAACCGCCAGCAAGCGCATCGGCCAGCGCCTCGGCATTGCCCGGGCCTTCGCTGACCGACAGGAACCCGGCAGCGCGGGCGGCTTCCGCCGTCTTCCTGCCGACGGCGTGGCACGGCAAGCCGGCGAGCGCCGCGATGACCTCTTTCGGCGCATGGCGAACGCCGTTGGCGCTGGTGACCGCGACCGCCGCGGCGTCAGCGAGCGCGCCGGCATCGACCGGCAGCGCCACGGTTCCGGTCAATGGCAGCAGGATCGGCTGAAAGCCGGCATCCGCAAGCCGGCGCCCCGTGCGCGACGCGCCCGGTTCGGGCCTCGTCACAAGGACGCGGAGCATGTCAGGTCCAGCCATCGAAGAATTTTTCGTCGGCCTTGGCCCGAACGGTCGCCGCGGCTTCCGCGCCAATGCGCGCCGCCTCCTGCGCCGGCCCTTGCAGCCTGACTTCATGCGACTGCGTGCCATCGGGCGAGATGATCAGCCCGGCAAAGGAAACCGTTCCGCCCGATATCGTCGCATGTCCGGCGATCGGCGTGCGGCAGGACCCGTCGAGCGCCGCCAGGAAGGCGCGCTCGCAGGCCAGCGCTTCGCCGGTCGGCCCGTCGTGGATCGCTGCCAGCATCTGTTCCACGTCGCGGTCGCCGATGCGGCTTTCGATGCAGATCGCGCCTTGCCCCGGCGCCGGCGGAAAGACCTCGAGCGGCATCAGGTCGGTGACGACGTCTTCGAGCCCGAGCCGCTTCAGCCCGGCATAGGCTAGGATGGTGCCGTCGGCGATGCCGTCGTCGAGCTTGCGCAGCCGCGTCTGCACATTGCCGCGAAACATCACCACTTCGACGTCCGGCCGCATCCGCCGGATCAGCGCCTGGCGCCGCAGCGACGACGAACCGACCCTGGCGCCTTGCGGCAGGCCGGCAATCGTTCGCGCCGCCTTGCCGATGAAGGCATCGCGCGCGTCCTCGCGCGGCAGGAACGCGGACAGTTCCAGCCCCTCGGGCAACAGCGTCGGCATGTCCTTCGACGAATGCACGGCGATGTCGATGCGGCGCGCCAGCAGCGCCTCCTCGATCTCCTTGGTGAACAGGCCCTTGCCGCCGGCTTCCGACAGCGGCCGGTCCTGGATGCGGTCGCCGCTGGTCGAGATGACGACCACCTCGAAAGCTTCCGCCGGCATGCCATGCGCCGCCATCAGTCGCGCCTGCGTTTCATGCGCCTGCGCCAGCGCCAGCGGGCTGCCGCGTGTTCCGATTTTCAAGGTTGTTTGCATGACGCGCCGTCCGTGATAACCCCCGGCAGGTTTTCGGGTTTTCTCCTATCGGGGAAAGGCCGACAGTACAATCTGTACGATTTTTGGACAGCGACGAATTGATCCGCGTTCTGGGCATCGAGACGAGTTGCGATGAGACCGCCGCCAGCGTGGTGGCGCTGGACGGTCGCAGCACGCCGCAAATCCTGTCGAACATCGTGCTCAGCCAGATCGAGGAGCATGCTGCTTTCGGCGGCGTCGTGCCGGAGATCGCCGCGCGCGCCCATGTCGAGGCGCTCGACGGCATCATCGAGGCAGCGCTGGCCGATTCCGGCGTCGAGCTCGCCGACATCGATGCGATTGCCGCCACCGCCGGCCCCGGTCTTGTCGGCGGGCTGATCGTCGGCCTGATGACGGCCAAAGCAATCGCCGCGGCAGCAAAAAAACCGCTGATCGCCATCAACCATCTCGAAGGCCACGCGCTGACGGCCAGATTGACCGACGGGCTCGACTTTCCCTACCTCTTGCTGCTGGTCTCCGGCGGCCATACCCAGATCGTCGCCGTACGCGGCGTCGGCGACTACCAGCGCTGGGCGACGACGATCGATGACGCGCTTGGCGAGGCCTTCGACAAGACGGCCAAGATGCTCGGCCTGCCCTATCCGGGCGGACCGAATGTCGAGAAGGCGGCGGCAAATGGCGATGCGGCCCGTTTTGCCTTTCCGCGCCCGATGAAGGGCTCGGTGCAGCCCGATTTTTCCTTCTCCGGCCTCAAGACCGCGGTCCGCCAGGCAGCCACCGCGATCGCCCCGCTGAGCGACCAGGATGTTGCCGATATCTGCGCCTCGTTCCAGGCGGCGGTGGCGGATGCGCTGGGCGACCGTGTTGCGCGGGCGCTGACCCGGTTCCGTCAGCAATTCCCGGACAAGGCCGAGCCTGCATTGGTTGTCGCCGGCGGCGTGGCCGCCAATCGGACCATCAAGGCGACATTGCAGGGCCTGTGCGAGCAGGCCGGGTTCAGCTTCGTCGCGCCGCCGCTTAACCTCTGCACCGACAATGCGGCGATGATCGCCTGGGCCGGCATCGAGCGCTTGCGCGCCGGCATATCAGGTGAAAACGCCGCCGATTTCGTGCCGCGCTCGCGCTGGCCGCTGGACAGCGTCTCGGCCCCGATGGTCGGCTCGGGCCGGCGTGGGGCCAAGGCATGACCGGCAGCGGGCACAAGGCGCCAAGCGGCTGGCGCGTCGCCGTGCTCGGCGGCGGCGCCTGGGGCACGGCGCTGGCGCTGGCCACGCTGCGCGCCGGTCATTTCGTCCGCCTCTATGCGCGCGACCCGGAGACCGTCGCGGCGGTCGACCGTGGCGAAAACCCGCGCTATCTGCCGGGCATCGCGCTCGATCCCGGCATCGTGGCGACGAGCGACATCGAGGCGGCGCTCGACGGTGCCGACTGCGTTCTGGCGGTAGCGCCGGCGCAATCGTTGCGAATTATGCTGACGGCCGCGTCCAGCCATATGCCGAAAGGCGTCCCGCTGGTCCTCTGCGCCAAGGGCATCGAGCGCGACACCGGCGCGCTGCTATCGTCCATCACCGAGGAAATACTGCCGGCAAATCCGGTCGCCGCTTTGTCCGGCCCAAGCTTTGCCACCGACGTCGCCAGGGGCTTGCCGACGGCCGTCGTGGTCGCCGCCCGCGACGAGGCTCTGGCCACCGACCTTGCCGCCCGCTTTTCGGCGGAAAATCTGCGCTGTTATTCGAGCGACGATCTAATCGGCGTCGAGATCGGCGGCGCGCTGAAGAACGTCTTTGCCATTGCCGCGGGTGCCGTCACCGGCGCCGAGCTCGGTGCCAGCGCCCAGGCGGCGATGGTGACGCGCGGCTTCGTCGAATTGCGCCGCATCGGCGCCGCCTTTGGCGCCAAGCCGGAGACGCTGATGGGGCTTTCCGGCCTCGGCGACCTGCTGCTCACCTGCTCGTCCGCGCAGTCGCGCAATTTCGCCTATGGGCTGGCGCTGGGGCAAGGCAAGCCGCTTGCCGGCCTGCCTTTGGCCGAAGGCGTGCCGACGGCGGCAATCGCCGCCCGCATCGCCGGCGAGCGCCGGATCGACGCGCCGATCATCGCCGCCGTCGCCGCCATACTGGACGGCACCATAACCATAGACCAGGCCGTGTCGGCGTTGATGACAAGGCCGCTCAAAACCGAAACCGACATGTGATCGCGAACGATTGCGGAGATGGAAAGATGCTGTTTGCGTTGATTTGCAAGGACAAGCCAGGAAGGCTGCAGGTGCGGCTCGATACGCGGCCCAAGCACCTTGCCTTCCTGGAAGGGCTGAACGGCGACAAGAAATTGGCCTTCGCCGGCCCGTTCCTCGACGCCGACGGCAAGCCGAACGGCACTCTCGCCGTTGTCGAGGCGCCCGATCTGGCTGCGGCAAGAGCCCTGTCGGCGGCCGATCCCTATACCAAGGCAGGGCTGTTCGAAAGCGTCGAAATCCGGCAGTGGAACTGGAGCTTCAACAAACCTGTGAGTGAATGATCGTTCGTTCGCGCTGCCCCTCATCCGCCTGCCGGCACCTTCTCCCCGTGAAGAACGGGGAGAAGGGAGAAGCTCCAGCGCTGGCGACCCCTCTCCCCGTCCTTACGGAGAGAGGGTAAGGGTGAGGGGCAGCGCCAACGCTGGATAGCGACAAACCGACAACGGCAACGGGACAACTGAGATGAACTACTGGCTGTTCAAATCCGAACCTTCGGTCTTCTCCTTCGAGGACCTCAAGGCCAAGGGCAAGGCCGGCACGCAATGGGACGGCGTGCGCAATTATGCGGCGCGCAACAACATGAAGGCGATGCAGATCGGCGATCTCGGCTTCTTCTACCATTCCAATGACGGGCTGGACATCGTCGGCATCGCCGAAGTCTGCGCTCTGGCCCATCAGGACAGCACCACCGACGATCCCCGCTGGGAGTGCGTCGACATCCGCGCCTTCAAGGCCATGCCGAAGCCGGTGACGCTGGAGCAAGCCAAGGCCAATCAAAAGCTGGCCGACATGGCGCTGGTGCGGCTTGGGCGGCTGTCTGTGCAGCCGGTGACGCCGGCCGAATGGCAAGAGGTTTGCCGCATGGGCGGCCTGACGCCGGCGCCATGACGGCGCTGACGCCGGACAGCGCCAGGAAATTCATCCTCGACAACACGGCGCTGATGGCGCCGCCACATGTGCCGGAGATCCGCCTGCAGCTGGCCGACGAGGCGCACGAACTGTGGCGGCGGACCGAGGACGAGCTGACCGAAATCGGCCTGCCGCCGCCCTTCTGGGCTTTTGCCTGGGCCGGCGGCCAAGGCCTTGCCCGCTACATCCTAGACAATCCGGCGGCGGTGCGCGGCAAGCGCGTGCTGGACTTCGCCTCCGGCTCCGGCCTTGTCGCCATTGCCGCGGTGAAGGCCGGAGCTGCCGAGGTGATCGCCGCCGATATCGACCCGTTCTGCGCGACCGCCATCCGCCTCAATGCCGAGGCAAATGGGACCGAGATAAAATTCCTCATCGGCGACTGCATCGGCAGCGATGCCGGCTGGGACTTGGTGCTGGCCGGCGACGTCTTCTACGACAAAACTTTCGCCGACAGGCTGATGCCATGGTTCGTCGCGCTGAAGGCGCGCGGCGCCGACATTCTCGTCGGCGATCCCGGCCGCTCCTATCTGCCGAGGGCGGGACTGGAGCCGCTTGCCGTCTATCAAGTGGCGGTGACCCGGGCGCTGGAGGACGCCGAGGTCAAGCGCACCACCGTCTGGCGTCTTGCTTGACGGCATCGCCGAACAGGCGTTCCATCGCGCAATCGACCGGAGGGAACCATGGATTTTTCAGCAATCAATTGGCTGGCGGTAATCGTCGCCGCCGTCGTGGCGTGGTTGTTCGGCGGGGCCTGGTACATGGGCTTGAGCAAGCCGTGGCTGAAGGCCGCCAAGCTTGATCCGGCGACGATGAGCAAATCGATGCTGCCCTTCGTCGTCTCCTTCATCGCGGAGCTCGTCATGGCGCTGGTCATGTCGCTGATCATCGGCGCCGTAACCGGCGGCGAGC
Organism: Mesorhizobium sp. M0598; assembly: GCF_040320865.1. Lineage (NCBI taxonomy): Bacteria > Pseudomonadati > Pseudomonadota > Alphaproteobacteria > Hyphomicrobiales > Phyllobacteriaceae > Mesorhizobium > Mesorhizobium sp. M0598. Next base: position 212,819 of record NZ_JAMYQL010000009.1, read on the forward strand.
CGAGCCTGCTTGCCGGGGTGATCTTCGGCTTCGTTCTCTGGCTGGGGTTCGTCGCCACCACGCTTTCGGTCAACCATCGCTACGAAGGTTTCGGCTGGGATCTGACGCTCATCGATGTTGGTCACTGGCTCGGCGTGCTGCTTCTCATCGGGGCGGTGATCGGCTGGTTCGGCGCGGCGGCGACAGGCTGACCGTCAGGTCGGCGTCTTGGCGATTTCCTCGAGGAGCCAAGCGCGAAAGGCGACGATGCGCGCATCGTTCGCCGCAGTCTCGGGATAGACCAGGAAATAGGCGAATTCGGGCGCGACCTTGATGCCGAGTTCGAACGGCCGGATCAGCCTACCTTCCGAAAGGTCGTTTGCCACCATGGCGAAATCGGCGAGCGCGACCGCGTTGCCGTCGAGCGCGGCCTGGACGGCATCCGTCGAATTGCCGAACACGATGGTCCGGCTGTCGTCGAAATCGTCGACGCCCGCCGCCGCCATCCACATGCTCCAGTTCGGCCAGGTGACGCCCTGGCGCGACCACTCGATATGGGCCAGCGTATGATGGAACAGGTCGCGCGGCTCCTTGAGCGGCGGCCCTGACCGCAGCAAGGCCGGGCTGCAGACGGGGATGATGACGTTTTCGAACAGCCGGTGCGAGCGAAGCCCCGGATATTTGCCGGTGCCGAAACGGATGCCGAGATCGACGTCGTCGCGATCGAAGTCGCGCACCTCGTAACTGATGTCGAAACGCAGCTCGATTGCCGCATGCTGCTTGCGAAAATCGTCGACGCGCCGCATCAGCCACTTCGTCGCGAATTGCGCATCGAGGGTGACCTTCAGCAGCGCCGATCCGCGCGCCGCCTTCTGCGCCCGTGAGACGGCCCGGCCAAGCAGGTCGAGCGCATCGGTCGAAGCTTCGAACAGCACCGCGCCCGCCTCGGTCAGCCGGATCGTGCGGCTGGTGCGTGTGAACAGCACGATGCCGAGCTGATCCTCGATTTCCTTGATCTGATGGCTGACCGCTGCCGGCGTCAGGCCGAGCTCGTCGGCGGCGCGGGTGAAATTGAGGTGCCGCGCCGCTGCCTCCAGCGTCCGCAGCGCACGGGTTCCAGGCAGCAGGCGCGCCATTAATGCCAGACGAGGAGGGTTCGGTCGAGCATTCCAATCCTCAAACAAAACTTGAAGATGCAGAAAAAACTACTCGTTTCTCGTTTGAATTTCAATCCGCCATGCTCTGAGCATCGAAGAAACATCAAACCGGATTTGATGTCCGGAGAAGCGGATTGCACCATGTCTGACATCACCTTGCGCTCGGTAACCCTCCGCCCGGCCTGGCTGCGCGCCGTGCTTGACTGGTTTCGCCATGCAAAAATCGCCGTCAATCTCCCCTGCGAGAATGTCGAGGATCTCTCCGATCGCCAGCTGCGCGACATCGGCGGCGAACGCAAGGACATCGCACGCGCCATGGACCGCGAACTCGGCCGGCTCGGCCTTCTCGACATCGGTTGGCAGGGGAGTAGGGGAGTAGGGGAGTAGGGGAGTAGGAAAGCTAAGCGGCGCGCCCGCGCCTGTCTTACCCTTACTGCCCTATTCCCCTACCCCCTTATTCCCCTACTCCCTTACCTCACCACCCTTACCACCGTCCGCTCCGACAGCAGCGGCAGCAGCCGCGCCATGGTGCGGGCTGTTACCGCGACGCAGCCTTGCGTCGGCGTGAAGCCGGGGCGCGCCAGGTGGAAGAAGATGGCGCTGCCGCGCCCGCGCCGGCGCGGCACAATGTTCCAGTCCAGCACCAGGCAGGCGTCATAGAGATCGTCGGTGCGCAGCATCCGCTCATGGCTGGCGCCATAGGGGATTTTGACCGGGCGGTTGTAGTTGCGGTCCCCAGGCACTTCGCACCAGCCGAGGTCGCGGCCGATCGGCGTCATCGCCAGCCGCGTCCGGCGGCCGCCGGCAAAACGGTCGCCGCGAAAATATCCCGACAATATCCGCATCGAGGCAAGCGGCGTGGCGCCGTCGCCCTCGCGCTTGCCGGCCGAGATGCCGCCATGCCCCAGCGCACATGGAAACACCAGTTTGCCGGCCTGCAGAAAGCCGTGGCTGGGTTGGCCGGGGCGCGCGCGCACGGTGAGCACGGTGAGCCCTTTCGGCAAAATTGCGCCGACTGCATTGCGATCGTGTTTTTTCTTGTATGATCGTGCCACGGAACAAATCACTGTGAACGGCTGTTGTGCCGGTCAGCTTCCGCATAAACAGGCAGCGGTCAACTGAAATCTCTTTTCAAAACAACGGATTGATCCATGACTTCACGCACCATTCTGATCGTCGACGACGATGACGACCTGCGCGGCACCCTTGTCGAGCAATTGTCGCTTTATGAGGAATTCGATGTCCTGCAGGAAGCGACCGCCGCCAAAGGCGTCGCCACGGCGCGTGGCGGGCTCATCGACCTGCTCATCATGGATGTCGGCCTGCCCGACATGGATGGCCGCGAGGCGGTAAAGATATTGCGCAAGGGCGGCTACAAGGCGCCGATCATCATGCTGACCGGCCATGATACCGATTCCGACACCATCCTTGGCCTCGAGGCCGGCGCCAACGACTATGTGACGAAGCCGTTCCGTTTTGCCGTGCTGCTGGCCCGCATCCGCGCGCAGTTGCGCCAGCACGAACAGAGCGAGGACGCCACTTTCTCGGTCGGCCCCTACACGTTCAAGCCCAGCCAGAAGCTTCTGATCGACCCGCGCGGCGCCAAGGTGCGGTTGACCGAAAAGGAAGCCTCGATCATCAAATATCTCTACCGTGCCGACCAGAAGGTGGTGACCCGCGACGTGCTGCTGGAGGAAGTCTGGGGCTACAATTCCGGCGTCACCACGCATACGCTCGAAACTCACGTCTACCGGCTGCGCCAGAAGATCGAGCGCGATCCTTCCAACGCGGAAATTCTCGTGACAGAAAGCGGCGGCTACAAGCTGGTTCCTTAAACATTTCATTATTCAAATAAGCGATCCGGGCGGGGCGCTTTTCGGGTACGGTCCTGAGCTGGAGGTGGGTCTGGATCGAACTCGCGGAGGCATCGGGTCCAAGGAGCGGAACCGATTTTTGAAACGCCTTGCGCGTCCGGCGGACGCGCGGCGCTCTAAGGGAGGAGTGGGACTGACGGTTCGGGGACATAGCTAGATGGCGCTGGATGACGACATCCGCATCCTGTCCACCGTGAGGCTCTTCGAGGGCTTTACGCAGGAACAGCTGCGTCTGCTCGCCTTCGGCGCCGAAACCACCAAGTTGCAAGCCGACCACAAGCTTTACCGCGAGGATGACGCGGCCGATTGCGCCTATATCGTGATCAGCGGCCGCATCGTCCTCTACCGCGAGCACGATTGCGAGCGCATCCCGATCGGCACCGCCGGCCCCGGCACCATGCTCAGCGAACTGGCGCTGATCGCCGATACCAACCGGCTGACCAGCGCCTCCGCCGAAATCGATTCGGAAGTGCTGCGGCTCAGCCGCAAGATGTTCCGCCGCATCCTTGAGGAATACCCGGAGCTGGCGGTTCACCTACACCAACGCATCTCGGAGGATTTCCAGGCGATGATCCGCCGCATCGAGGAACTTGGGCCGCGTTTTGCCGGCTAATGTAGGCCTCTGGCCTAGCCAGATTGGAACCGCGAGGGCTCAAGGCCGGTGCGTTGCGGAAACAAGCTCGGCCTTGCGCCGTGCCGTCTCCAGTCCGAGCGCAATGAAGCGGCGCGCATGTTTGGCCAGCTCGATGTTGTCGGTCCACAGATTGCGCCAGATCGCGGTTTTCCGCGACAGGTTCTCGTCGACGATTTCCGAGGAGAAGGATTCGAAGCTGAGGTCGTCGCTGTAGCCGATGGCGGTCAGCGCATCGAATATCGCGGCAAAATCGATATTGCCGGTGCCGAGGAAACCGCGATGGCTCTCGCCGATATGGACATAGCCGATCTTCCCGGCCGCATTGCGAATGGCCAAGCCGACATCGGCCTCCTCGATGTTCATGTGGAAGCTGTCGAGATGCAGGAAGATATTGTCGGAGCCGCTGTCCGCGATGAAGGCCATGCCTTGCGCGGCGGTGTTGAGCAGATTGCTTTCGAAGCGGTTGACGATTTCGAGGTTGAGGGTGACGCCGGCTGATTTTGCCGTGTCCGCCACCTCGGCCAGCGTGCCGGCGCTGCGGTTCCACTGGTCACGCGTCGGCGCCTCGCTCTGCAAGCCGTGGCTGGTGCTGAGGATGCCGGCAACCTTCTGGCCGCTGAGATCGCGGGTCAGCGCGATCGTACGTTCCAGGATTTCAACGCCGTGCGCGGCAATCGTTTTGTCGGCGCTCGAAATATCGCCGTCGGCCGGCAATCCAATGCTGATCGCAACGCCGAGGCCGAGATCGGCGATCCGCTTGGCCAAGCCGTCAATGTCGACATTGGCGGGGTCGAGATAGGAGAATTCGATCAGGTCGAAGCCGGCTTCCCTGGTGTTGGCCAGCGTCCGCTCGAGGTCGCCCTGCGCCGAGCTCGCCGACCAGACGAATGAGTGGATTCCGATGCGCGACATGATCGTCTCCGGTTATTTCCAGCTGACCCAAGTCCAAAGCGGTTTTGGCAATCCAATGCTCGGACAAAAAGGTGGGGCCGGGCAGCCCCGCCGCCCCCCGGGTGGGGGGGGTTGCGCGCTGGGGTGCAGCCCCTGTTATGCTTGAAATATGTCTGTTTTTAAAAAAAACCCGCCCCCCCGACCGCGATACAGGACGTTGTG